>DASVNC010000376.1:0-16383 GCA_036384055.1 Parvibaculum sp. | reverse complement strand
CTGGCGCGGTCCAATCATCGCGAAACGGCCGATCGCGCCCCCCGCTGGAACGCTTATGGCCTCAGGCGGCTTTCCGGCGGATGGGCTCGATTTCCCGCCGGATTGTCGTTCATTGAGATTACTGTTGTGCTACCAAGCGGGGCAATCCGCCGCAAGGCCGCAGGGTGCTTTTGGGTGGAATGCGGCCGGGCGTGGTTTCCTTGCCGCGCCAGCCACTTATCGGTATCTTGCGCGCCGCCCGGAAGGACCGGGAGATGGGCCGCGCAAGGCCAATGGAGCCAGGACACATGTTTAAGGGATCGCTCGTCGCTCTCATCACGCCATTCCGGGACGGCAAGGTGGACGAGGATGCGTTCGCGAAACTCGTCGAGTGGCAGATCGCGCAAGGCACGCATGGCCTCGTGCCCTGCGGCACGACAGGCGAATCGCCGACGCTGAGCCATGACGAGCACAAGCGCGTGGTCGAGATCTGCGTCGAGGTGACGAAGAAGCGCGTGCCCGTGGTCGCCGGCGCGGGCTCGAACAACACCGTCGAAGCGATCGAGCTGACGCGCTTTGCCAAGAAGGTCGGCGCCGATGCCGTCCTCAGCGTGACGGGCTACTACAACAAGCCGTCGCAGGAGGGCATCTACGCCCACTTCAAGGCTGTCAACGACGCGGTCGATATTCCGATCATTCTCTACAACATTCCGGGCCGCACGATCGTCGACATCGGTCTCGACACCATGACGCGGCTTTTCGCGCTGAAGAACGTCGTCGGCGTCAAGGATGCGACCGCGAACCTTGCACGCGCCAGCCAGCAGCGTCTTGCGATGGGCCCGGATTTCATCCAGCTCTCGGGCGAGGATGCGACGGCGCTGGGCTTCAACGCGCATGGCGGCGTCGGCTGCATTTCGGTGACGGCCAATATCGCGCCGGCGCTCTGCGCCGAGTTCCAGACGGCGACGCTTGCCGGCAACTATGCCCGCGCGCTTGAATTGCAGGACCGCCTGATGCCGCTGCATCATGCGCTCTTCGTCGAGCCGAACCCCGGTCCGGTGAAGTATGCCGCCAGCCTTCTCGGCATCTGCCGGGACGAGTTGCGCCTGCCGCTGGTCAGCATCACGGAGCCGACGCGCGAGAAGGTCCAGTTCGCGATGCGCCACGCCGGCCTCATCAACTGATTTCATTACCGGCCAAGGGTTCATGTCCTCCAAAAGCGGCGGCGCAAAGAAGAAGCTCGGAGACGGCCGGAAGATCATTGCCGACAACCGCAAGGCGCGATTCCATTATTCGATCGCCTCGGTCTTTGAAGCGGGCGTCGAGCTGAAGGGCAGCGAGGTCAAATCGCTGCGCGGCGGTCAGGCGAGCCTCAACGAGGCCTATGCGCAGGCGACCAAGCAGGGCGAGATCGTCCTCGTGAACGCCTATATCCCGGTCTATCTGCAGGCGCACCAGTTCAACCACGAGACGCGCCGCGCCCGGAAGCTCTTGCTGCACCGGCGCGAGATCGACAAGCTTTCCCAGGCCGTGCAGCGTCAGGGCATGACGCTGGTGCCTCTGAAGATGTATTTTAACGACAAGGGCCGGGTGAAGGTCGAGCTCGGTCTGGCGCAAGGCAAGAAGCTCGCCGACAAGCGCGAGACCCTGAAGGAACGGAGCTGGCAGCGCGACAAGGCGCGCGTGATGCGCGAGAAGGGCTGAGCATGAGCGAGGACGAGAAGCCGGGCCTGATCGGCAAGATCAAGGACAAGCTGATCCGCTCGAAAGAGAAGACGGCGGAAGAGGGCCGGCATCTCACCGGCATGGCCGACAAGGCGCATCAGCTTCGCCTGCCGCCGGGCCAGCATCTCGTCGAGAAATGGCCGGTGCTCGATCTGGGCGTGCAGCCCGACATCACGCTCGACAAGTGGCGGCTCCGGATCGAAGGCGCGGTCGAAAATCCGGTGACGCTGACCTTCGACGAGTTCCTCGCGCTGCCGCAGGAACGCTATATCAGCGACATTCATTGCGTGACGACCTGGAGCCGTTACGACAACCGCTGGGACGGCGTGTCGTCGAAGACAATCATCGATCTGGTGAAGCTGACGGCGGATGCCCGGCACGTCATTTTTCACTCCTATGACGGCTATACGACCAACATTAAACTCGATGTGTTCATGGAGCCCGACGTCATCATCGCCCATAGTTGGGAAGGCGAGCGGCTGACGCGCGAACATGGCGGGCCGGTGCGCGCCATCGTGCCGCAATGGTATTTCTGGAAGAGCGCGAAGTGGATCCGGCGGATCGAGTTCAGCCCGGTCGACAAGCCCGGTTTCTGGGAAGAGCGCGGCTATCACAACGAAGCCGATCCGTGGACGGAACAAAGATATAGTTAGACGCCTGGGCCTCGATCCTTCGAGACGCGAACCTCCGGTTCGCTCCTCAGGATGAGGATGGACCTCGGAGAAAAACCCTCATCCTGAGGAGGCGCGAAGCGCCGTCTCGAAGGATCGAGGCCCCTCAGGTCTTGTCCAGATAGTTCCGTATGTCGCTGAAGACCGCGCGGAACATGTCGGGCGTCAGGCGGCGCGTGTTGGTGTTGTAGCGCGAGCAGTGGTAGCTGTCGAAAAGCCGGACGCCGTTGCCGATGTCGTGACTTGCCTGATGGGCGAAGGCGGCTTTGGCGCGCTTGATTTCGAGCGCGGTCAGCACGCTGTCATGGGCAATGCGGCCGAGCGCCAGAACGGCTTTCAGGCGCGGCAGGGAGGCGATGCGCGCCGACAGGAATGGCAGGCAGGTTTTTGCCTCAAGCGGCGTCGGCTTGTTCTGCGGCGGCACGCAGCGCACGGCATTGGAAATCATCGCATCGACGAGCGCGAGGCCGTCGTCGGGCCGGGCGTCGTAGGTGCCTTTCGAGAAGCCGAATTCATGCAGCGTCGCGTAAAGGAGGTCGCCGGCGTAGTCGCCGGTGAAGGGCCGTCCGGTGCGGTTTGCGCCCTGAACGCCGGGTGCGAGGCCGACGATCAGCAAGCGCGCATCGCCGGCGCCGAAGGACGGCACGGCGCCGTTGAACCAGCCCGGATGCGCGGCCTCATTGTCGCGCCGGTAAGCGACGAGGCGCGGGCAGAGCGGGCAATCGCGCGGCGGCTCTGCCTCTGAGCGGATAGGGACGGGCATCGCGGGCGCCGTTCAGGCGCGGGCGGGCAGATCGACGTCGTCCTCGTCGTCATCCTCATAGTCGTAATCGTCGTCGTCCTCGACGGGACGTGCGGCCTGCTGGTGACGGCCATCCTGATTGCGGCCGACGGCGGCGCGGAGCGTTTCAAGGTCGACGAACTGGTCGGCCTGGCGGCGCAGTTCGTCGGCGATCATGGGCGGCTGGCTGCGGGTCGTGGACACCACGGTAACGCGCTTGCCCTTGCGCTGCACGGCATCGACCAGACGACGGAAATCGCCGTCGCCCGAGAAGAGAACGAGATGGTCGATGTTCGGCGCCATTTCCATCGCATCGATGGCGAGCTCGATGTCCATGTTGCCCTTGACGCGGCGGCGGCCCGTGGCGTCGGTGAATTCCTTGGCGGGCTTCGTCACGACCGAATAGCCGTTGTAGTCGAGCCAGTCGATCAGGGGCCGCAAAGGCGAATATTCCTGATCCTCGAGCAGCGCCGTGTAATAAAAGGCGCGAATGAGAATGCCCTTCGAGCGGAAGAGATCGAGCAGGCGCTTGTAGTCGATGTCGAAATTGAGGCCCCGAGCGGCCGAATAGAGATTGGCGCCGTCGATGAACAGGGCGATGCGTTCCTGCGGATAGAAATTCATGGGACTGCCTATATGCTTCGGTTGAAATGGCTCGGGCCGCTAACACGGCACCCCGGTCTTTATGCCGGCCAAGCTATAGAAACGGCCGTTCTTTTGGAACGGTTTTTGGACACACATCTTGAGTGGCCGTGCGAATGATCCTGATCGGGTTGGGCGCCAATCTGCCGACGGTCCACGGCGGCCCAAGGGCGACGCTGGAGGCGGCGCTGGCGCTCATGCCTGCTTTCGGTATCAGCGTTATGCGACATTCGTCCTACTACCGGACGCCGGCGCTGACCCCTTATGTACAACCGTATTTTGTAAATAGTGTGGCGGTCGTGGAGACCGCGCTCCCGGCCCCGGCGCTGCTGGAGGCGCTGCACCGGATCGAAGGCCTCTTCGGCCGTCACCGTGTGGCGCGCTGGGCGGCGCGGACCCTCGATCTCGATCTTCTCGACTATCACGGCCAGATCGTCCATGCGGCGGGACCGCGGGGGCTGGAAGCCGGGGCGGGCAAGCTGCCGCTAGCGCTGCCCCATCCCGGCATCGCCGACCGGGCCTTTGTGCTGGTGCCGCTGGCGGAAGTTGCGCCCGGCTGGCGTCATCCGGTATCCGGCGAGGGCCCCCGGCAGCTCCTTCAGCGGCTTGATGCGGCGCAAGGCGGGCAGGCGCGCGCCGGAATCAGGCGGATCGGCCTCTAAAACCGTGCTAAACTGCCGCACTAAGCGCCTGTTTCTGCTTGCCTTCTCGTAGCCAAAACCCTACATACAGCGCAACCCTGCCTTACCCCGGAGACGAATTCATGGCGCGCGTTACCGTTGAAGATTGCGTCGACAAGGTGCCGAACCGCTTTGAGCTGGTGCTGCTGTCGGCCCATCGCGCCCGCGCGATGTCGGCGGGCGCCGAGCTGACGCTCGACCGCGACAATGACAAGAACCCGGTCGTGGCGCTGCGCGAGATTGCCGAGCGGACCATTATCCCGGTCGATCTGCGCGAAGACCTGATCGGCAGCATGCAGAAGCGCGTCGAGACGGACGAGCCGGAGGCCGAGAGCCTGCAGCTTCTGACATCGGGCGAAGGCGTTGAAGCGCCGGACACGTTCGGCGCCGCAGCCGGTTCGGCCGACCGGATGAGCGAGGAAGAGCTTCTCCGCGCCATTCAGAGCCAGATCGACTCGCCGCAGCAGAAATCGGCCGACGCGGACGACATGGACGGGGAAGACTGAGCGAAAGGACCGGAACGCATTGCCGTTCCGGGCATCATTCGGTTTCAAGGTTTCGAGCGCCGCCCCGGCCGGAAGGTGAGGGCGGCGCTTTTGTTTTTATGGGCCATGATCCCACGTTAATCATGGCAAAGTTGACGGCCCCGTTCCGGTTTACCGGAAATTCATGCGGCGAATCTCGAATGAACGGGGAGACTGGCGAATGAGCCGCCGGCGGAGAAGTGGATGCTGCGTCAATACGAGCTGGTCGATCGGGTTCTAGGCTACGATCCGCGCGCGGACGAGGCCCTGATCAACCGCGCCTATGTCTATGCCATGAAGAAGCATGGCAGCCAGAAGCGGGCCTCGGGCGACCCGTATTTCTCCCATCCTATCGAAGTTGCCGGCATTCTCACCGACCTGAAGCTCGACACGGCGACCATCGTCACGGCGATCCTGCACGACACCATCGAAGACACGGGCGCGACGGTGGACGAGCTTGCCGATCTTTTCGGCGTCGAGATCGCCAATCTCGTCGATGGCGTCACCAAGCTCACGCGCATCGAACTGACGTCGGAGCGATCGAAGCAGGCGGAAAACTTCCGCAAGTTCCTGCTCGCCATGTCGAACGACATTCGCGTGCTGCTGGTGAAGCTCGCCGACCGTCTGCACAACATGCGGACGCTGCATTTCATCCAGTCGGCCGAGAAGCGCGAGCGCATTGCGCAGGAAACGATGGACATCTATGCGCCGCTCGCCGGCCGCATGGGCATTCAGGAAATCCGCGAAGAGCTGGAAGACCTGGCCTTCAAGGAGCTCTATCCGGAAGCCCGCGAAACGCTGCTGAAGCGGCTCAACGAATTCCAGACCGAGAGCGGCAACATCGTGGAGAAGATCGCCGCCGAGCTGAAGGCCAAGCTGCAAGCGGGTGGCCTCGCCTGCGAAGTCGACGGGCGGCAGAAGCGGCCCTATTCGGTCTGGCGCAAGATGGAGCGGCGGGCGATTTCGCTGGAGCAGCTTTCCGATATTTTCGGCTTCCGCCTGACGGTCGATGACGTGCCGGACTGCTACCGGGCGCTCGGCATACTGCATACGCATTGGCCGATGGTGCCGGGGCGCTTCAAGGACTACATCTCGACACCGAAGAACAACGGCTACCGCTCGCTGCATACGACGATGATCGGACCGGAGCAGAAGCGCGTCGAAATCCAGATTCGCACGCACAAGATGCACGACGTCGCCGAATACGGCATCGCCTCGCACTGGCTTTACAAGGAAGGCGCGGGCGGCGCCGAGCGTTCGGAGGAATTTGCCAATACGTTCCGCTGGCTGCGCCAGTTGATCGAAATGCTCGAACATGGCGGCACGCCGGAAGAATTTCTGGAGCATACCAAGCTTCAGATGTTTTCCGATCAGGTGTTCTGCTTCACGCCCAAGGGGACGCTCATCACGCTGCCGCGCGGCGCGACGCCGATCGACTTTGCCTATGCCGTCCACACCGATGTCGGCGACACCTGCGTCGGCTGCAAGATCAACGGCCGGCATATGCCTCTGCGCACGGTGCTGACCAATGGCGACGAGGTCGAGATCATCCGCTCGCAGGCGCAGCGGCCGTCGCCCGCATGGGAGGCTTTCGTCGCCACCGGCAAGGCGCGTTCGGCCATCCGCCGCTCGATCCGCTCGGCGAAAGAAGCCGAGTTCGGGCGTCTCGGAAAGCAGATCCTGAAAGGTGTCTTCGAAGCGGCGGGCAAGGAGGCAACCGACGTCATTCTCGAGCGCGCCCTGCATCCCCTGCACAAGGACGACCTCGATGACCTGCTGGCGGCCATCGGCGATGGAACGCTGTCGGCGCAGCAGGTGCTGGACACGGTCTATCCCGAACTGCCGACGCGCAAGGGCGGCAAACGCAAACCCGCAAAGAGCAACGGCGCGGGCGATCATCGCGCAGTGGTGAAGCTCTCCGGCCACGGACACGGGCTGGCGATCCGGATGGCGCCGAACAGTTTTCCGCTGCCGGGCGAGCGCATCGTCGGCATCATCACGCCGGGTGAAGGCATCACGATTTATCCGATCGATGCGCCGGCGCTGGCCGAATTCGACGGCGAGCCGATGCGCTGGCTCGATGTGACATGGGACATCGACCCGGAGCATCCGCAGCCGTTCCCGGCCCGGCTCAACATAACGGCGCGGAACGAGGTGGGCGCCCTGGGCCACATCACCTCGCTGGTCGCCGACTATGGCTCCAACATCGCCAACCTGACGATGACGCAGCGGGATACGGATTTCTACGACATGCAGCTCGATCTCGAGGTGCGCGACTTCAAGCATCTGACGCGCATCACGTCCGCTCTGAACGGGCTTTCGGTGGTCAGTCTCGTGACGCGGCCGCGGCGCTGAGCGGGGCGTTAATTTAGGGGCGGGGGCTGGCGAAATCTGCTATCCCAAAGCGCCAAAAAAGAGGGGCGCCATGAAAGAAGCCAAGGTTCTCAAGGAATTCGAGAAAGCGGGAGCTCTTCTCAAGGGTCATTTCATTCTATCGTCGGGGCTGCACAGTCCGCTGTTCCTGCAAAAGGCGCTCGTGTTCATGAGCCCGAAGCGGACCGCAAAGCTCTGCAAGGCGCTGGCGGCGAAAATCGCCGATGAGATCGACATCAAGAAGATCGACGCCATCGTCTCGCCGGCCGTCGGCGGCATCATTCCGGGTTATGAAACGGCGCGGCATCTCGATGTGCCGGCCATGTATGTGGAGCGAGAGAACGGCGAATTCGTCGTCAGGCGCGGCTTCCCCCTGACCAAGGGCATGCGCGTATTGATGGTCGAGGACATCGTGACGACCGGCCTTTCCTCGCGCGAATGCATCGCGGCGATCCGGAAGACGGGCGCCAAGGTCGTTGCGGCGGCGTGTCTGATCGACCGTTCGGGCGGCAAGGCCAAGGTCGGCGTGAAGCTGATCGCGCTGGCGCAGATCGAGGTGCCGGCCTATCCGGCCGACAAGCTGCCGCTGGAGCTGGCCAAGACCCCCGCGATCAAGCCCGGCAGCCGGGGCCTCAAATAAGGAATGGCCGGTGTTTCGGCGTAAGACTCCGCTTCGTCCGCTGCAAAAGCTGCGCGAGTCGTTCTGGCCGAGCATCGGTTGGAAGCGGGCGACGCTCTATGTCTGGCGCCGCGTCTGGCGGCTGACCGGCACGCCGCATGCCATTGCGATGGGCACGGCCGCGGGGGCCTTCGCGGCCTGCACGCCGTTCCTCGGCTTTCATTTCATGATCGCGGTGCTGCTCGCCTGGGTGTTCCGGGGCAACCTGCTGGCGTCTGCCTTCGGGACGATGATCGGCAATCCTCTGAGCTACCCGCCGATCTGGTACGCGACCTACGATATCGGCAACCGGATACTCGGCACTCACGGCCGCCATCATGTGGACCTTGCGTCGACGCTGATGAGCCATAAAGCTTTCGATATGATCCTGCCGGTGCTGCTGCCGATGAGCGTCGGCTGCGTCCCGGTCGGGATCGGCACGGCGGCGGTCACCTATTTCATCGTCCGGGAGGCCGTCGATACCTATCAGAAGCGGCGGCGCGACCGGCTCGCGGAGCGGGCAGAGGCAAGGCTGGCGGCGATGCGCGAAGAGTCGGGCGAAGGCGTGCGCAGGGAAGAGCACGAGGAGTACGGACAATGAGCGGTCATCATCTGCGTCTCGGCGTGAATATCGATCACGTTGCGACGATCCGGAATGCGCGCGGCGGCGACCACCCCGATCCGGTGCGGGCCGCCCATGCTGCGGCCGCCGCCGGCGCCGACGGGATCACCGCGCATCTGCGCGAGGACAGGCGGCACATCCGCGATCACGACATCGAGCAGCTGATGGGCGAGATCGGCCTGCCGCTCAATCTCGAAATGGCGGCGACGGCGGAGATGCTGGAAATCGCCCTTCGGCACAAGCCGCATGCCTGCTGCATCGTGCCGGAGCGGCGCGAGGAAGTGACGACCGAAGGTGGGCTCGATGCCGCCGGTCAACGTAATCACCTGATGCCCTATGTGGCGCGGCTGCGGGATGCGGGCATCCGGGTGTCGCTCTTTATCAATCCGGACCGGCGGCAGTTGGAAGCCGCCCGGTCGCTGGCGGTTCCCGTTGTCGAATTGCACACGGGCGCCTATGCACATGCGGCGGATTCGGGCGACATGGCGCATCGCGATGCCGAGCTTGCGCGGCTTGTCGAAGGCGCGCGAGAAGGGGCGGCATTCGGCCTCGAAGTTCATGCGGGCCACGGGCTCACTTTCGAGAATGTCGCGCCCATTGCCGCGATGCCCGAGGTCTTTGAACTCAATATCGGGCACTTCCTGGTCGGCGAGGCGATTTTCGGCGGGCTCGATTCCACGATCAAACGGATGCGCGCGCTGATGGACAAGGCGCGTGCCGAGGCGTTGGGAGCTCGCAGCGCATGATTATCGGCATCGGCAGCGACCTCATCAGCATCACGCGGGTCGAGAAGACGCTGGAGCGGTTCGGAGAGCGGTTCGTCGAGCGCGTTTATACCGACATCGAGCGGGCGAAATCTGACGGCCGGAAAAACCGCGCCGCCTCCTATGCCAAGCGGTTCGCGGCCAAGGAAGCCTGCGCCAAGGCGCTGGGAACCGGCCTCAATCGCGGGGTCTTCTGGAAGGACATGGGCGTCGTTAACCTGCGCGGCGGGCAGCCGACCATGCGGCTGACGGGCGGGGCGCTGAAGCGGCTGGAAACGATGACGCCCCCCGGCATGGAGGCCGTCATCCACTTGACCATTACGGACGATCATCCGTTAGCTCAAGCATTTGTAATCATTTCGGTTGTGCCTGCGGGAGCCGGAGAAGGCTGACGGCGACCGTTGGTATGCTATGGTCCGCCTGTTCGGAGGGGCCCTGGCGAGAGAAGCGGGCCTCAAGGGCTTGCCGGTACTGGAGTTGGGATTGATGTCGATGTCCGAGAACATAAACAAGATACGGAGCGGGCCCGTCGCGGAAAATGCGCGGACGATCTTCTATGCGCTGCTCATTGCGCTGTTGATCCGGGCTTTCCTGTTCCAGCCTTTCAATATTCCCTCGGGTTCGATGATCCCGACGCTGCTGGTCGGCGATTATCTCTTCGTGGCCAAATACAGCTACGGCTATTCCAAGCATTCGCTGCCGTTCAGCCCGCCCATTTTCGACGGGCGCATTCTGGCTCGCCAGCCGCATCGCGGCGACGTTGTGGTGTTCAAGGTGCCGACGGACAACCGCACCGACTTCATCAAGCGGCTGATCGGGCTGCCGGGCGACACGATCCAGATGAAGCACGGCCAGATCATTCTGGACGGACGGCCCGTTCCGCGGGAGCGCGTCGAGGATTTTGTCGAGCGCGACGCCTTCGGCAATGTGCAGCGCATCCCGCAATATCGGGAGACGCTGCCGGGCGACGTGTCCTATACGACGCTCGATCTGATCGACGACAGCGAGTACGACAATACCGGCGTCTACACGGTGCCGCCGGGGCATTATTTCATGATGGGCGACAATCGCGACAACTCCAACGACAGTCGCGTGCAGAGCGTGGTCGGCTACGTGCCGTTCGAGAATCTTGTCGGAAACGCCAAGCTGATTTTCTTCTCGACGGATGGCAGCGCGCGCTTCTGGGAGGTCTGGCGCTGGCCTTCGGCGATCCGCTGGCATCGCCTGTTCACCTGGGTTCAATGAAGGAGGCTGATTGAGCGGCGGTCGAAATCCTGGCGCGCGAACGGTTGTGACCGCTCTTGAAGCGCGTCTCGGTCATCGTTTCGCCGATCGATCGTTGCTTGAACGGGCGCTCAGTCATTCGAGCGCGCTCGACCGCGGCTCGGCGTCGCTCAACAACCAGCGCTTCGAGTTTCTGGGTGACCGGGTGCTTGGCCTCGTCATTGCCGAGTGGCTGCTGCGGCAGTTTCCGGCGGCGGAAGAAGGCGAGCTGGCGGTGCGGTACAATGGGCTGGTTCGCAAGGAAGCCTGCGCGGCGGCGGCCGAACGGATCGATCTGGGGCGCTATCTTTTCCTCGGGCCCGGCGAAGAACGCGCCGGCGGACGGGAAAAGGCCGCCATTCTGGCCGATGCCTGCGAAGCCGTGATCGCGGCGCTTTATCTCGACGGCGGGCTCGAAGCGGCGCAGCGGTTCATCGAGGCGGAATGGTCGCATCTGGTTCTGGTGCCGACGCGGCTGAGAGCCGACGCGAAGACGGCGCTGCAGGAGTGGACGCAAGGCCAGGGGCGGGGTATTCCCGCCTACAAGGAAACAGGCCGGTCGGGGCCGGACCACGCGCCGGTTTTCGCGGTACAGGTCGAGATAAGCGGTGCCGCGCCGGCCAGCGGCTCCGGCGGATCTAAACGACAGGCCGAACAGGCTGCGGCGCGGGCGATGCTCGTGCGGGAAGGTATCTGGAACGAGAATGAATGATGCGCCGGCACCGGAGATTGCTCCGGAAGACATGCGGTCGGGTTTTGCCGCCATCATCGGCGCGCCGAATGCGGGCAAGTCGACGCTCCTGAACCAGCTTGTCGGCTCCAAGGTCGCCATCGTCACCCACAAGGTGCAGACGACGCGGAGCCGCATTCGCGGCATCGCGATGGAGGGCGCGTCGCAGATCGTCTTCGTCGATACGCCGGGCATCTTCAAGCCGAAACGGCGGCTCGACCGGGCGATGGTCGATGCGGCCTGGGGCGGGGCGGGCGACGCCGATGTGGTCATCCTGCTGGTCGATACCGAGCGGCTGCGCGAGGAGGATCTGGAGCGCGTCGTCGCCGGGCTGCGCGATCAGGGCCGCAAGGCGGTTCTGGCGCTCAACAAGTCCGATGTGATGAACACCGAAAAGGGGCGCGAGAAGCTGCTGAAACTCGCCGCCGATATGAATGCGACGGGGCTCTTCAGCGAAACCTTCATGATCTCGGCGCTGACCGGCGACGGCGTGGCGGACCTGAAGCGGCATGTCGCCGGCCTGATGCCGAAAGGGCCGTGGCACTACCCGGCCGATCAGGCAGCCGATGTGCCGCTGCGCTCGCTCGCCGCCGAGGTGACGCGCGAGAAACTTTATCTCCGGCTCCACGACGAGTTGCCTTATGAGCTGACTGTCGAGACCGAAAGCTGGGAGCAGAAGAAGGATGGCTCGATCCGCATTCAGCAGGTCATCTTCGTTCAGCGCGACAGCCAGAAGAAAATCGCTCTCGGGCAGGGCGGCCAGACCATCAAGACTGTCGGCCAGCTTGCCCGCGAGGAATTGCAGGAAATGCTCGGCGCCAAAGTTCACCTGTTTCTTTTCGTGAAGGTGCGTGAGAACTGGGGTGACGACCGCGAACGCTATCGCGAGATGGGGCTCGATTTTCCCAAAAATTGAGTCTGGCGAACCGCTTCAGTCGAATCGCGCAAGCCATTCGTAAATCGCTATAATCCGCTCATGCTCAGATTTCACTTCAGCTTCGTGGGTTGTCATGGAGTGGCGTGACGAAGGTATCGTCCTGTCGGCGCGGACCTATGGCGAGAGCGGCGCCATCGTCGAGCTGTTCACGCGCGAGCATGGGCGCCATCTTGGGCTGGTGCGCGGCGGCGCGGGGCGAAAGCAGAAAGGCGTGCTTCAGCCAGGGAACAGTTTGTCGGCGCATTGGCGCGCGCGGCTTTCCGAGCATCTCGGCACCTATACGGCCGAGATGGTGAAACCCCGGGCGGGCGTGCTGATGGACGATTCATTTGCGCTGACGGGCTTGAGCGCGGCCTGCGCGGTTGTCGGCGCCGTTCCCGAGCGGGAGGCGCATCCGGCGCTTTATGAGGGATTCGAGCTGCTGCTCGACACGATGGAGGATGCCGATATCTGGCCGGCGATCTTTGTGCGTTTCGAGCTTGGATTGTTGCAGGAACTGGGGTTCGGGCTCGACCTTGCGCAATGCGCGGCGACCGGCTCGCGCGACGATCTCGTTTATGTGTCGCCCCGCAGCGGCGGCGCGGTGAGCCGAAGCGCCGGCGAGCCTTACGCCGACCGGCTGTTCCGTCTGCCGCAATTTCTGATTGGCGCGCAGGCGGGGGTGGCGACAGCCGAGGATGTGGCTGAAGGCTTGCGCATCACCGGTCATTTCATGGAGCGGCATCTTTATGCACCGCATGACCGCCATCTGCCCGACGCGCGCATCCGGCTGATGGAGCGCTTTGCCGCCCGCGCCTGACGCTTGTTCGCGAATCGTTGCTATAAAGGCGCCAGAGCCGCGTCACCGGAGAGTTCATGAGCAAGGTCGTCACCCCGCCCGAAGGGCCCTCATTCGACGTCAAGCTGCGCGAGGCGCTGGAAGAGCGGTACCTCGCCTATGCGCTGTCGACGATCATGCACCGCGCGCTGCCGGATGTGCGCGACGGGTTGAAGCCGGTTCACCGCCGGGTGCTTTTTGCCATGCGCCAACTCAAGCTCGATCCGGGCTCGGGTTTCAAGAAATGCGCCCGCGTCGTCGGCGACGTGATCGGCAAGTATCACCCGCATGGCGACCAGTCGGTTTATGACGCGCTGGTGCGGCTGGCGCAGGATTTCGCCGTGCGCTATCCGATGATCGACGGGCAGGGCAATTTCGGCAATGTCGACGGCGATAACGCGGCCGCCATGCGCTACACCGAAGCCCGGCTGACCGACGTTGCGGCGCTGCTGCTGGATGGGCTGGACGAAGACACCGTCGATTTCCGCGAGACCTATGACGGCGAGGAAAAAGAGCCGATCGTTCTGCCGGGCGCGTTCCCGAACCTGCTGGCGAACGGTTCGGCCGGCATCGCCGTCGGCATGGCGACCAGCATTCCCCCGCACAATGCCGCCGAGCTTTGCGACGCGGCGCTGCATCTGATCAAGCACCCGAATGCGCGGACGGAGAAGCTCGTCGAATTCGTCGAGGGGCCCGATTTTCCGACCGGCGGCATCATCGTCGAAAGCCGCGAGTCCATCGTCGAGGCCTATGCGACGGGCCGTGGCGGCTTCCGTGTGTGGGCGCGCTGGGAGAAAGAAGAGCTGCCGCGTGGCCTGTGGCAGATCGTCGTCACCGAAATTCCCTATCAGGTGCAGAAGTCGAAGCTGGTCGAGAAGCTGGCGGAACTTCTACAGACGAAGAAGCTGCCGCTTCTCGAAGATGTGCGCGATGAGTCGTCGGAAGACATCCGGCTCGTGCTGGTGCCCAAGAGCCGGACCGTCGAGCCGGAGCATCTGATGGAGTCGCTGTTTCGTTCGAGCGAGCTTGAGACGCGCTTTCCGCTCAACATGAATGTGCTCTCCGCCGGCCAGGTGCCGGGGGTGATGGGTTTGCGCGAGGTGCTGCGCGCCTGGCTCGATCATCGCAAGGTCGTGCTGGTCCGGCGGTCGAATTTCCGGCTGGAGAAGATCGCCCGCCGTCTTGAGGTGCTGGAAGGTTATCTCGTCGCCTATCTCAATCTCGACGAGGTGATCCGCATCATCCGTCAGGAGGACGAACCGAAGGCCGAGCTGATGCGCGCCTTCAAGCTCAGCGACAATCAGGCCGAGGCGATCCTCAACATGCGCCTCAGGAGTTTGCGCAAGCTCGAGGAAATGGAAATTCGCGGCGAGCACAAGGAGCTGTCCGCCGAGCAGAAATCGTTGCAGGCGCTGCTGAAATCCGACGACGCGCAATGGACGAAGATCGGCGAGGAGATCAGGGAGGTTCGGGCGAAGTTCGGACCGAAGACGGACCTTGGCCGCCGCCGTTCGACTTTCTCGACGTCGCCCGCGGTCGAGTTCGTGCCGGTCGAGGCGATGATCGAGCGAGAGCCGATCACGGTCGTCTGTTCGTCGAAAGGCTGGATCCGGTCGATGAAGGGGCATGTCGGGCCCGACGCCGACATCAAATATAAAGAGGGCGATGAAGAACGCTTCATCATTCACGGCGAGACGACCGACAAGTTTGTCCTCTTTGCGACCGACGGACGCTTCTACACGCTCGGCGCGGACAAGCTGCCGGGCGGCCGCGGGCATGGCGAGCCGCTGCGGCTGCTGATCGACATGGAGGAGGGCCGCGAGATCGTCGCGCTCTTCGTGCATCAGCCGGGCCGCAAACTTCTCGTCGCGTCGCATGAGGGTAATGGCTTTGTCGTGCCGGAGGATGAAGTCATTGCCATGCGCCGCGCCGGCAAGCAGGTGCTGAACGTATCGGGCGCCGACGAGGCGGTCGCCTGCGCTACCGTTCAGGGCGACCATGTGGCGGTTATCGGCGATAACAGAAAACTGCTGATCTTCAAGCTTGCCGAAGTCAACGAAATGACGCGCGGCAAGGGCGTCCGGCTTCAGAAGTACAAGGACGGCGGATTGAGCGACGTCAAATGCTTCACTCTGAAAGAGGGCCTCGTCGTCTATGACAGGTCGAACCGGGCCCGGACTTTCAGTGCTTCCGATCTGAAAGACTGGCGGGGCGAACGTGCGCAGGCCGGGAGGTTGCCGCCCAAGGGTTATCCTTCGGGCCACAAGTTCGGCGGGCCGTTCGGCGCAGCCTGAACTATTTGATCGTCAGCGGGATATTTTCTTCGTGGCCCCAGTAGCGCACGAAGAAAAGATAGTCTCCGGGATGGACACGCTCCGGATCGAGGGTGATCGTGTATTTCTCGGTCATCGCGTGATGGCTGTCGAGGTAGTTCGCGACCGTCACCTTGGCGCAGGCGCCTTCGGGCTGGGCTTCGACGAATTCCTTGTTCGTGCCGGTGAGGAACCAGCGGAAGACATCGCACTGGGTCGGCGCGGTGAGCGCCAGCCCTTCCTTGCCGTTGTTCTCCAGCCTGACCGTGACATCGAGCGGGAGCGGCTTGTCCGGCGTGGCGGCGCCCTGTTCCGCCGTGACGATCAGTTTGACCGGCTCGTCGGGCTGCACGTTGCCTGAATAGATGAAATAGGCAATGACGCCGACGGCGGCGAGCATCGCGAAGGACATGTTCATCATGCGCTGACTGACGTCGGCTTTCAGCGGCGGGCGGGCCATCTTGTCTCCGTGGGTCGTTCGCTTCGGGGCCGTTACGGAACGGCGCGCCAGCCTTCCATGCCGAGCGCCTCGATCGGGCGGAAGCGCATCTTGTAGGCCATCTTCCGGCAATCCGCGACCCAATATCCAAGATAGACATAGGGAAGGCCCAACGCCCGCGCGCGCATCACGTGGTCGAGCACCATGTAGGAGCCAAGACTGCGGTCCTCGGCGGCGGGGTCGAAGAAGCTGTAGACCATCGAAAGACCGTCATCGAGCGTATCGGTGAGCGAGGCGGCGCGCAGCGTGCCGAGGCCCGACTGAGGATCGCGGGCGCGATATTCGACGATCGAGGTGTTGACCGTCGTGTCCTCGATCATCGAGACGTAATCGAGCGGCGTCATGTCCGCCATCCCGCCTTCAGCGTGGCGGCGGTCGAGATAGCCGCGCAGCAGCGAAAATTGTT
>DASVNC010000375.1:0-4304 GCA_036384055.1 Parvibaculum sp. | reverse complement strand
CGATGTCGAAATCTGCCGCCAGATCGGCGTGCAGGGGCTGAAGCTCATTCGCGGGCTCTCCGAACAGAAGCCCGGCAAAACCGTCAACGTGCTGACGCATTGCAATGCGGGCTGGCTTGCCTGCGTCGATTGGGGCACCGCACTCGCGCCGATCTACATGGCGCATGATGCGGGGCTGCCGGTGCATGTCTGGGTAGACGAGACGCGGCCGCGCAATCAGGGCGCGTCGCTCACCGCCTTCGAGCTCGGACGCCACGGCGTACCGCATACGATCATTCCCGACAATGCGGGCGGGCATCTGATGCAGCACGGGCTCGTCGATATGTGCATCGTCGGCACCGACCGGACGACGGCGGCGGGCGATGTTGCCAACAAGATCGGCACCTATCTCAAGGCGCTGGCGGCCGACGACAACGACGTGCCGTTCTACGTCGCGCTGCCGCATACGACCATCGACTGGACGCTGGACGACGGCGTGAAGGAAATTCCAATCGAGCAGCGTTCGACGCGCGAAGTCACGCATATGACGGGGCGCACCGACGAAGGCGAGATCGTCACGGTCGAGATTTCGGCGCCGGGAAGTGCGGCGGCCAATTACGGTTTCGACGTGACGCCGGCCCGCCTCGTCACCGGGCTCATCACCGAGCGAGGCATCGCGGCGGCGACGCGCGAGGGGCTCGCGGCGCTTTATCCGGAACGCGCCCGTGGCTGATGCGGGCGAAGCGGCGCTGCGGCAAAGTGTGATCGACACCGCGCGCGAATTGACGCGAACCGGGCTTTCGCCGCAGCAATCGGGAAATGTCTCGGCGCGCTTCGCGGACGGCTTGCTCATCACGCCGACCGGCATGGACTACGACGCGCTCGCGCCGGAAGACATCGTCCGCACGGCGCTCGACGGACAGGTCGCCGAAGGGCAGAGGCTGCCGTCCAGCGAGTGGGTTATGCATGCGGCGATCTATGCCGCGCGTCCCGACGTTGCGGCCATCGTTCATGCGCATTCCGATTTCGCGACGACGCTTGCCGTGATGAAGCGCGACATCCCGCCGTTTCACTACATGGTCGCGCTTCTGGGCGGCCGCGACATACGCTGCGCGCCCTATGCGACATTCGGCACGGCGGAGCTTGCCGCGCACGCCGTGACCGCGATCGCGGACCGCAAGGCCTGCCTCCTCGCGCATCACGGCCAGATCGCCATCGGTGCGTCGCTTGCCGAGGCGCTGAAGCTTGCCCATGAGGTCGAGACGCTGGCCGGGCAGTACTGGCGGGCGCTCCAGATCGGCGAGCCGGCGCTTCTCCCCGATGCGGAAATGGAGCGCGTCGTGGAGAAATTCCGCGGCTATGGCCAGAAAACCCGCTGAATCCCTTACTTTTTCTCGTCTCTTGCGGTTAACGGGCTCTTGCGTTAGAAGATTAATGTTTTCCATTAAATGAGCGCGACGCGCATTTGCGTGCCTGAACCGCGGGGAGGGGATCATGAAGTTTCTGAAATGGAGTGGCATCGCGCTTGCCGTGCTGCTGGTGCTTGCCGGCAGCGCCGTCTTCTACGCCAAGCAGCATCCGCTGCAGGTTGTCGCCATGCTGATGAACTGGCGCAATCCGGTCGGGCCGAACCATCCGGTCGTCTGGCAGCAGGGACCGGCGGTGGCGCCCGCGGGCAAGCGTCCGCCGAACATCGTACTCATCCTCGCCGACGACCTCGGCTACAACGACATCACGCTCAATGGCGGCGGGGTTGCGGGGGGTGTCGTGCCGACGCCCAATATCGATGCGATCGCGCGTGGTGGCGTCGATCTCACCGAAGGCTATGCGGGCAACGCGACCTGTGCGCCCTCGCGCGCGGCGATCATGACGGGGCGCTATGCGACGCGCTTCGGCTACGAGTTCACACCCGCGCATCCGCTTTTCATGAAGATGATCGCCCAACAGACGGAAGGGCCCCACAAGCCGATCTATTTTGCCGACGCCGCGAAGAACTATCCGGATGTCCGCACGCTCGGCGTGCCCCATAGCGAGGTGATGATCGGCGAGGTGCTGAAGACGAGGGGCTATCACACCATGATGTTCGGCAAGTGGCATCTGGGCGAACTCAAGGGGATGCAGCCGCAGGATCAGGGCTTCGACGAATGGCTCGGCTTCTACATCGGCGCGCAGAAATACGCGCCCGCCGGGTCGCCAATGGTGGAAGAGGCACGCCAGACCTGGGATCCGATCGACAGGTTCCTCTGGGCGGTGCTTCCCTTCAGCGTCAGCAAGGATGGCGGCCCGAGCTTCGCGCCCAATGAATACATGACCGACTATCTGGGCGATCAGGCGGTCGATGCGATCAGGGCCAACAAGAACCGGCCCTTCTTCATCTATCTCGCCTTCAACGCGCCACATGCGCCGTTGCAGGCGAAGAAGGAAGATTACGACGCTTTGCCGATGATCAAGGATCACAGGCTTCGCGTTTACGCCGCCATGATCCGGGCGCTCGACCGTAATGTCGGTCATGTGCTGGAAACGCTGAAGGCTGAAGGTCTTGACGACAATACGCTGGTCATCTTCACCAGCGACAATGGCGGCGCGCATTACATCGGCCTGCCGGACATCAACAAACCGTTCCGCGGCTGGAAGGCGACCTTTTTCGAGGGCGGCATTCATGTGCCCTATTTCATGAAGTGGCCGGGCATGCTGCCGGCGGGCGAGAAATATGCCGAACCCGTCGCACATGTCGACATCTTCGCGACGGCCGCCGCCGCCGCGGGTGCTGCCGTGCCGAGCGACCGCAAGATAGATGGCGTCGACCTCATTCCCTATATGGAGGGCAAGGCGGCGGGGCGTCCGCACCAGACGCTCTTTTGGCGCTCAGCCGACTACAAGACGCTCCTGGACGGCGACTGGAAACTTCAGGTCTCGGGCGTTCTCAAGAAGGACTGGCTCTACAACCTGAAGGACGATCCGACGGAGAAGGTCAATCTCGCCGCGAGTGATCCGGGCAAGGTTGCCGAGTTGACGAAGGTGCTGGACGGCATCGACGCCGAGCAGGTCAAGCCCCTCTGGCCGACGCTGGCAGAGATGGCGGTTGCCGTCGATCATCCGGAAGATCCGGAGACGTTCCCGTGGAAGGCCGACGACGATTATATTTACTGGGCGAACTGACGAGATGAACGCGCGGCGCGGCATTGCGGTGGCGGTCGTCGGCCTTGTGCTGGCTGCCGTTGCTGCTGCGGCCTTTCTGTGGTTTTCCGGGGGGAGGCGCGCGGAGGTCGCCGCGACAGCGGAGCCTTCGCGTTGCCTCGACCCGGCGCTCGATGCAGGCGGGCCGCATCCCGGCATGGTGCATGTGCCGGGTGGCACCTACGCGCAGGGCGACACGGTTTATCCCGAAGAAGGCCCGGTGCGCGAGACGAAGGTTGCGGGCTTCTGGATCGACCGCCACGAAGTGACGAACGACGAGTTCGCCGCTTTCGTAAAGGCGACGGGCTATGTCACCGTTGCGGAAAAGCCGGTCGATGCCGTCGCGCATCCCGGTCTTCCGACCGACATGCGCAAGCCCGGTGCGGTCGTCTTCGTGATGCCGAACAAGGTCGACGGCTCGGGCGACATCAGCCAGTGGTGGCAATATATTCCGGGTGCGAACTGGCGGCATCCCGGCGGGCCGGCGACGACCATTGTGGGACACGGCGCCTATCCGGTCGTTGCTGTGGCCTATGACGACGCGCTCGCCTATGCGCGTTGGAAGGGCCGCACGCTGCCCAGCGAAGCGCAATGGGAATGGGCGGCGCGCGGCGGGAACCCGCGCCCGACCGCCGATCACGATCAGCCGCGCGAGGCCAATACCTGGCAGGGCATTTTTCCGGTGATGAACACGGATGAGGACGGCTTTGTCGGCCTTGCCCCCGCCGGATGTTTCAAGCCGAACGGATTCGGTCTTTACGACATGATCGGCAACGCCTGGGAATGGACGTCGGATTTCTATACCGCGAGCGAAGGGGCCGCGCCCGACCCGGCGCGCCGCGTCATCAAGGGCGGCTCTTATCTTTGCGCGCCGAACTATTGCCTGCGCTACCGGGCGGGCTCGCGGCAGGGCCAGGAGAGCGACCTCGCCGCGAGCCATCTCGGCTTCCGCACGATCCTGGAAACGCCTTAGAGCCGTTTCGATTTTCATGGAATCGCGAAACGGCTCTAGCTATTTATTTTGTCGCGGTTCCTGACGGAAAACCGCGGCACACTTTTCCCGGAACCGCTCTAGTCTTTGACGAGGCTGGCGACCGCCGATTGAAACTTCGCCGAGTCCGGCGTCGTGACGCTGGCGAACCAGGTCT
>DASVNC010000374.1:0-7408 GCA_036384055.1 Parvibaculum sp. | reverse complement strand
AAGCTGCTCGGCTTCGTCAATTCGACACCCGACTTCAATCAACAGCCCGCGGTCATCAACGGGGCCTCCGACGTGCTGGTCGATATTTTCGGCGAGGCCGGCCGCCACGCCCGCTCGGCCGTCTCGGCCCCAAGCCTCCCTATCGACATCGCTGTTGAAATAGAGGCGATCTTCGAAGTCGGATGATCGGCCGGAATGTCGCGCTTACCTTTCTTCGTCATTGCGAGCGCAGCGAAGCAATCCAGACGGCCTCCCGGCACATAGCGGGTTGCCGCGCCCCGGAGCCTGTCCTTGGGCGTGCCTCCGGCACGACCCGAGGGGGGCTCGCAATGACGGCGGTGACTGCATTTCCATCATGAATTAGACTTTCCTCATGGGCGACGCCGAACAAGCCATCATCAAGGTTGCGCAAGGACTGGGTGCGGTCGATGCCGCCCAGTGGGACGCCTGCGCGAACCCGCCGGGCGAGCGGGCCAATCCGTTTCTCTCCCATGCGTTCCTGAGCGCGCTCGAAGACAGCGGCTCGGCGACGAAACGAACGGGCTGGACGCCCTATCACCTGTTGCTCGAAGACGGCAGCGGCAGCCTTGCCGGTTGCGCGCCGATGTATCTGAAGTCGCATAGCCGCGGAGAATACGTCTTCGACCACGGCTGGGCGGACGCTTTCGAACGCGCCGGCGGCAGCTATTACCCGAAGCTGCAGATTTCAGTGCCGTTCACGCCGGCGACCGGGCCGCGCCTGTTGACGAAGCCGGGGCCGGGCCGCGAGGCGGCGGAGGACCATCTGCTCGCGGGCGCCATCGAGGTCGCCCGCCGCACTGGCGTCTCATCGCTGCACATGACCTTCATGCCCGAGAATCAGTGGAAGCGGCTCGGCGCGCATGGCCTTCTGCAACGGACCGACCAGCAGTTTCATTGGGAGAACCGCGGCTATAGCACCTTCGACGATTTCCTTGCCGATCTGTCCTCGCGCAAGCGCAAGATGATCCGCAAGGAGCGCGAACGGGCGCTTGAGAACGGCGTCACCGTCGAATGGGTGACGGGCGCAGACCTCAACGAGGACCACTGGGACGCCTTTTACGCCTTCTACATGGACACAGGCAGCCGCAAATGGGGCAGCCCCTATCTCACGCGCGAATTCTTCAGCCTGATCAATGAGCGTATGCCGGACGAAACCCTGCTCGTCATGGCAAAGCGCAACGGTCGCTATGTGGCGGGCGCGCTCAACTTCGTCGGCGGCGATGCGCTTTACGGCCGCAACTGGGGCGCCGTCGAACATCACCCCTTCCTGCATTTCGAATGCTGCTACTACCAGGCCATCGACTTCGCCATTTCGCGCGGGCTCGCCCGCGTCGAGGCAGGCGCGCAAGGCGAGCACAAGCTGGCGCGGGGCTATCTCCCGGCCCGAACATACAGCGCCCACTGGATCGCCAACGCCTCGTTCCGCGATGCGGTCGCCGAATATCTCGAACGCGAACGCCAGCATGTCGATCACGACATCAAGATGCTCGGCGAGTATTCGCCTTTCCGGCATGGCGCGGCCGAAACCACGCAAGAGGACGATTTCTGAATGGCCTACGACCCGAACAACATCTTCGCGAAAATCCTGCGTGGCGATGCGCCCTGCTTCAAGGTCTATGAGGACGACATGACGCTGTCATTCATGGATGTCATGCCGCAAGCCGAGGGCCACACGCTGGTCATCCCGAAATTTCCGGCCGAGGATTTGCTCGACCTCGACCCCGAATATGTCGCCGCCCAGGCAAAAACCACCAAGAAGGTAGCTGCCGCCGTGAAACGCGCCTTCAATGCGCCGGGCATTCTGATCGCGCAGTTGAACGGCGCGCCCGCGGGCCAGACCGTCTTTCACTTCCACACGCATATCATCCCGCGCTCACAAGGTATCGACCTCGCGCTCCATGCCCGAAAGCTCGCCGACTTCGACCTGCTGAAGAAACACGCGGAATTGATAAAGGCCGAACTCGCCTGATGCGACGCTCGGCCCCGGCCTCTTCCTTCGAGACGGGTGCTGCGCACCCTCCTCAGGATGAGGATCGAATTCAAAGATAATTCCTCACCCTGAGGAGCGGGCGAAGCCCGCGTCTCGAAGGGCAAGAGGAAAAACAAAAAGGCCGCCATGTCGCCACGGCGGCCTTCGTCGT
Source organism: Parvibaculum sp. (assembly GCA_036384055.1). Taxonomy (GTDB): domain Bacteria; phylum Pseudomonadota; class Alphaproteobacteria; order Parvibaculales; family Parvibaculaceae; genus Parvibaculum. Next base: position 5,246 of record DASVNC010000374.1, on the reverse strand, counting down.
TCCGTCGGGCGCTTGCGCTCAGCCCATGTGGTAGGCGACCAGCTTGTTGCCGTCGAGATCGCGGAAATAGCCCGCATAGAAATTCCCACCGCGCACGCCGACCGGACCTTCGTCCTTGCCGCCAAGCGCCAGCGCCTTGGCGTGGAATTTGTCGACGTTCTCGCGCGAGCCGACGGCGAGCGCCACCATGTCGCCGTTGCCGATCGTCGCCGGCTTGCCGTCATATGGCCTGATCACGCCGAGCATCGGGCCCTGGCCGTTCGACCAGAGGATGAGCCGGTCGCCATCGACCACCACGCGCTTGGCGCCAAGAAGCCCCAGCAATTCGTCGTAAAAGGCGCCCGCCCGCTGACGGTCGTTGCTGCCCAAAGTCACATAGCCGATCATGTTTTATCTCTCCCGTTAGTTTTTTGAGCGACGGTGAATTGAGCCGCGGCGCGCCGCCGCGACCCCATGTCCGACGCCTTTATGATTCATCCTCAGATGGATGGGACGCCGCCCCTTATAGCTGGGATTTTCCGGCTTTCACATGCCGCCGCGGCGAATGCCTCCTGCCCATGAAACGAAACGGCCCGGAAAATCACCCGGGCCGTTTCAACGATTTGCCTCGATTATTCGACGAGCAGCGGAACCTTCGGCGTCGAGCCGTTGCCGTCGCCCGCCCCGCCGCGCTTCTTCGGCGGCGGTGCCGCGCGCGGCGGCGTCTCCTCGATATCGAAGGTCAGCGTATCGTTGTCGCCGACCTTGACGCGCACATGCCCGCCCTTGGTCAGGCGGCCGAAGAGAACCTCGTCGGCCAAGGGCTTCTTGATCGATTCCTGGATGACGCGGGCAAGCGGCCGCGCACCCATCTGCTCGTCATAGCCGCGCGTCGCCAGCCAATGATTGGCTTCCGGCGTCAGTTCGATCGTGACGTTGCGGTCGGCGAGCTGCGCGTCGAGCTGCATCACGAACTTCTGCACCACGGAGGCGATCACTTCCGGCGGCAGCGCCGAGAACGGAATGATCGCATCCAGACGGTTGCGGAACTCCGGCGTGAAGAGCCGCTTGATCGCCTCTTCGCTTTCGCCGTCGCGCTTGGCCTGGCCGAAGCCGATGGCATTCTTGGCGGCTTCCGAGGCGCCCGCATTGGTCGTCATGATGAGAACGACATTGCGGAAGTCGATCTTCTTGCCGTTATGGTCGGTCAGCTTGCCGTGATCCATGACCTGCAACAGGATGTTGAAGAGGTCCGGATGCGCCTTCTCGATTTCATCGAGCAGCAGCACGCAATGCGGATGCTGATCGACGCCGTCGGTGAGCAACCCGCCCTGATCGAAGCCGACATAGCCGGGCGGCGCGCCGATCAGACGCGAGACGGTGTGCCGCTCCATATATTCCGACATGTCGAAGCGCAGCATCTCGACACCGAGGATCGAGGCGAGCTGGCGCGCGACTTCGGTCTTGCCGACGCCCGTCGGGCCCGAAAAGAGATAGGAACCGATGGGCTTTTCCGGGTCGCGCAGGCCCGCCCGGGCAAGCTTGATCGAGGCGGCCAGCGCTTCGATTGCCTTGTCCTGACCGAAGACGACGCGCTTCAGCTCGACATCGAGGTCCTTCAGCTTCTCGGTATCGGTCTTCGACACCGACTTGGGCGGAATGCGCGCCATCGTCGCGATGACGCTTTCGATTTCGGTCACGCCGATGGTCTTCTTGCGGCGCGACTCCGGCAACAGCATCTGCGAGGCGCCCGCCTCGTCGATCACGTCGATGGCCTTGTCGGGCAGCTTGCGGTCGTGCATGTACTTTGACGACAGTTCCACCGCCGACTTGATCGCGTCGTTGGTATAGCGAACCTTGTGGAACTCCTCGTAATAGGGCTTGAGGCCCTTCAGGATCTTGATCGAGTCCGGCACCGTCGGCTCCGCCACGTCGATCTTCTGGAAACGGCGGACAAGCGCCCGGTCCTTCTCGAAGTGCTGACGATATTCCTTGTAGGTCGTCGAGCCGATGCACCTGAGCGTGCCGCTGGCCAGCGCCGGCTTCAGCAGGTTCGAGGCATCCATCGCCCCGCCCGACGTCGCACCGGCGCCGATCACCGTATGAATCTCGTCGATGAACATGATCGCGCCCGGATAGGCTTCGAGCTCCTTGATGACCGCCTTGATGCGTTCTTCAAAGTCGCCGCGATAGCGCGTGCCGGCCAATAGCGTGCCCATGTCGAGCGAGAAGATCGTCGCGTCGAGCAGCACTTCGGGCACCTCGCCCTTGACGATGCGGCGCGCAAGGCCTTCGGCGATGGCCGTTTTGCCGACGCCCGGATCGCCGACGAAGAGCGGGTTGTTCTTCGAGCGGCGGCAGAGAATCTGGATTGTCCGCTCGACTTCCTTCTCGCGGCCGATCAGCGGGTCGATCTTTCCCGCCTTGGCCTTCTCGTTGAGATTGACGCAATAAGCGTCGAGCGCCTCGGTCGAACGCTCCTTGCCCGCGCGCGGCTTCTCGCGCGGCTCGGCCTCGCTGTCCGCGGCGCCGCGCACAGGCCGCGCCTCGTTCATTTCGCCGCGCTTGGCGATGCCGTGGCTGATGTAGTTGACGGCGTCATAGCGCGTCATGTCCTGCTCCTGCAGGAAATAGGCGGCATGGCTCTCGCGCTCGGCGAACATGGCAACAAGCACGTTCGCGCCGGTCACTTCCTCGCGGCCGGACGACTGCACGTGAATGACCGCGCGCTGGATGACACGCTGGAAACCGGCCGTGGGCTTGGAGTCCTCGCCGTCATCGACGACCAGACTCGAAAGCTCGTTGTCGATGTAATTGGTGAGCTGCTGGCGAAGAACGCCGACATCCACATTGCACGCCCGCATCACCGCGGCGGCGTCCTGATCGTCGAGCAGCGCGAGCAGCAGATGCTCAAGCGTTGCATATTCGTGATTTCGGTCATTGGCCAGCGCCAGCGCCCGGTGTAGGCCTTCCTCCAGACTGCGTGAAAATGTAGGCACCTAAGACCTTTCCTTCCGCTGCACGCGAAGCTCGTGAATCAGCCGATAAAACAACTCTACGCTATTCCCTCTCCATTGTGCACTGCAGCGGATGTTGGTGCTGCCGTGCGAAGTCCATAACCTGCGTCACCTTCGTTTCCGCGACCTCATAGGTGTAGAGGCCGCAAATGCCCACGCCGTGCTGGTGAACGTGAAGCATGATCCGGGTCGCGTCTTCACGGCCCTTGTTGAAGAAGTGTTCGAGGATATGCACGACGAATTCCATCGGCGTGTAGTCGTCGTTGAGCAGCAACACTTTGTAGAGCGAAGGCTTCTTCGTCTTCGCCTTCGTCTTGGTGATGACGCCGGTCGTTGTGCCGCCATCATCGTCCTGCCGCCTGTCGTTGTCAGACATGCCTCAATCCCGCAAAATCACTCAACCGGCTTAAACTCCCATCCCGGCATGCCGGATTTCCGAAGTCTCGACTCAAGGTTGCGCCCGGAACAACTGTTCCAACGCCCCTATTACATAGGTGAATCGCGCAGAATTCAAAGCCCGATCACCGCGATCATCCTCCAGTCACAACTATGACGCCGATTGCAGGCGGAAACGGTGGCTGCGGGCGTGCAAGATTGCGCAGGTGGGAAACCACGCCGATTTCCACAAGGGCAAAACCACAAGGGCAAAACAATGACCGCCTGATTTCACCATGCCGCCGGATAACGACAGTCGCGACGACTTCGACCATTCCGGTGGAGAAAGAGGGCGCATTCCGTCGAATCTCCACCGGCCCGGCCTTTGCTCCGCAAATCCCTTAAGATAATCGCAACGGCCATGCCCTATTGTCGGAGATATGGTCCAACTCTCGGGAATCTCGACGTTTTTTGACCTTTTTTGACCGTAGAGGGATTCACAAGCCGGATCGAAGCGGTTACAGTTTGTCCGGGGATGAGGTGCGGGTGGTCGCCGGGCGAGTAAAACCGGTGCAGTTCGAGGGGTTTCGAGGGGCATGTTCGCTTCCGCGTTGGTAAGTTCGTTCCGTGATCTGGCGTCCGGCAAAGGCTGGAAGCGCGGTTTCGGGATAGCCTGCGTGGCGATCCTCTCCCTCAGCCTTGCCGCCACCGCAGCCGACGCCCGGACCAAGCACCACCGACGGGCAGGCCCCGCCTTTACCCCCAAGGCCGCGTCGCTGGTCATGGACGCCTATACCGGGCGCATCCTCTATTCCAGCAATGCCGACGCCCAGTGCTATCCGGCCTCGCTGACCAAGGTGATGACGCTCTATCTGCTGTTCGAGCAGCTCCATGCCGGCAAAGTCACGCTCCATACCCGTATGCCGGTGTCCTATCACGCCGCCGCCCAGGCGCCCTCCCGCCTCGGCCTGAAGCCGGGCGAAACGATTTCCGTTGAAGACGCGATCCTCGCGCTTGTTACCAAGTCGGCAAACGATGTCGCGGTGACGGTCGCCGAATATCTGGGCGGCACCGAGAAGCAGTTCGCGGCGAAGATGACGGCAAAGGCCCACACGCTCGGCATGACGCGCACGCAATACATGAATGCGTCCGGTCTGCCGAACAGAGGCCAGCTCATCACGGCGCGCGACATGGCCGTGCTTGCCAAACACATCCAGCTCGATTTCCCGCAATACTATCACTACTTCTCGACCGAGGAATTCGCCTGGAACGGCAAGCTCATCCGCAATCACAACCACCTGCTCGGCAAGTATGAAGGCGTGAACGGCTTGAAGACCGGCTACACCGCCGCCTCGGGCTTCAACCTCACCACCTCGGTCTGGCGCGACAACAAGTCGGTCATCGGCGTCGTTCTCGGCGGCAAGACCGCGCGCGCCCGCGACCTTCAGATGGTCTCGATCCTCGACCGCACCATGCCGAGCGCCGTCGCCATGCGTGACACCGGCACCCGTCTCGCCGCCGCCATGCCGCAGCCGCGTGCCTTCGACAAGCCGGCCGGCATTTCCAACGACGACCGCAATGCGCTTGCCGCGCTGGCCTCGACCGAGGATCCGGATCCCGACGAAGAATCCTATACCGGCTCCGATCAGGTTGCGAGCATGAGCGCCACGCCGCCCTCGGTGAAGATGGCGCCGGTCGTCGACGACGGTCAGGCCGACAACGACGCTCCGGAGGCAACGCCCGCCAAGCCGGCCGCCGTGGCCGCCGCGAAACCCGTCGATGTAAAACCCGCCGCGCCGAAGCCGGTCGTGGTGGCCGCCGCGCTGCCCCCGGCCGCGAAACCCGTCGCCACGCCCGTTCGGGTCGCCTCGGCCG
>DASVNC010000373.1:0-4534 GCA_036384055.1 Parvibaculum sp. | reverse complement strand
CCGGCGGCGTAGGTTTTTTCCTGGTAGTTCACGGTCAGCGGAAAGAAGTCGAGGCCGGGCTTCGGCTTGCGCTCTCCGACGACGGTGGCGATGACGGTCGTCTCGCCATAGGTCGCGATGACGGCGCCGTCGGCCTGACGGGCAACCTTGCCCGTTTCAAGCACGAGCTTGCGGCCCGCCCATTCGATTTCTTCGCGTGTGATGTCAAACATCTTGTTTTCCTTTTCCGCGCCTCCGCATCTCTGCGTTCATTCCACCATCAGGCGGGGCGCACTTTCTGCCGCTGTCATCGCGGCCGGACAAATGGTCGAAGTCCGCAGGGGCGCGTTTTCAATGCGCCACGCGAACAAGAGGAGGGGCCACGCGCCGTGAGACGGCAGCGCGCGAGCCCACCTGCAAAACTTCGATCCGACGGATAAATGTCTCGTCGAGAGCGCACGGACCGGGAGACGCGATCGCAATCGCATCATTCCGGACATCGTGCGGTCTCGGATCGTTGGGGGAAAGATGCACCCCGGTCTTACCTCCGGATTCCCAGTCGGGAAATCAGGGACTCGTAACGCGCCTGATCGACTTTTTTCACATAGTCGAGAAGCGAGCGACGCTGGCTCACCATCTTCAGAAGGCCGCGGCGCGAATGGTTGTCCTTCGCGTGGCCCTTGAAATGTTCGGTGAGGTTGGTGATGCGTTCCGTGAGGATCGCAACCTGCACTTCGGGCGAACCCGTATCGCCAGCTTTGCCGGCGAACTCTTTGATAAGCGCTTGCTTGCGCTCGGCCGTAATCGACATCGGGGGCTCCTATGAACCGAGATTGAAAACGCGCACGGGCTTCAATTCTCCCTGGCTGTATTCAGTCAGGGCCACAGGGTCTCCCCGGTGGGTCGCCAGAACCGGCCCCGACAGAATCGGAGCGTCGCGCCCGCGCAATAAAACTCCCTGACCCTGCCTTAAACGGGATGCATCATCTCCGCTCAGGGCCAATGCCGGGATGTCGTCCAGCGCGGTCTCGAGCGGAAGGAGATGCGTCCTAAGAGTGTCGGAAGCGGGCGGAATATGGCCCAAGCCGGTCAGTTTATCCAGCGGAATTGCGGCCTCTTCCCGGAAGGGTCCGTGGGCGACCCGTCTGAGGGCCGAAACATGGCCCAAGGCGCCCAGGGCAAGGGCCAGATCGCGGGCCAGCGACCGGACGTAAGTCCCTTTGCTACAAGAGATTTCGAGCTCGGCATGGTCGGCGTCCGGCCGCCCTGTCAGGCGGGCTGCATAGATGATGACGGGCCGGGCCTTGAGTTCGACCGTCTCGCCTGCCCGGGCAAGATCGTAAGCCCGCTCACCCTCGACCTTGATCGCCGAGAAGGCGGGGGGAACCTGCTCAATCGGGCCGGTGAAGCGGGGAAGCATAGCCAGAATGTCGGCGTCGGACGGCCTGACGGGGCTTTCGCCGATCACGCTTCCCTCGGCGTCGTCGGTCGCCGTCGCGACGCCGAAGCGGATGGTGAAGCGGTAGCCCTTGGCCGCATCGAGGATGAAGGGCACGGTTTTCGTCGCCTCGCCCAGCGCCACCGGCAGGATGCCGCTTGCCAGCGGATCGAGCGTGCCCGCATGCCCCGCCTTCTGGGCGTTGAAGAGGCGACGGATTGTGGCGACGACCTGTGTCGAGGTTGGGCCCACCGGCTTGTCGACCACGACCCAGCCGGAGATCGCCTCGCCCTTCTTGCGGCGGGACATGGATCAGTCCTCGTCGGCTTCGTCGGCGTTTTCGTCATGCAGCAGATCGCGCGCGACGCCTGGCGAATGCAGCAACCGGTCAACGGCCTCGGCGCGATCGAAAGACGTATCCGGCATGAAAGCGAGATCGGGCATGAACTTGAAGGTCACTTCGTGCGCGAGCTGACCGCGCAGGTAGGATTTGACGCGCGTCAGGCCCGCGACAATGGCCTTGCTGTCGCCGCCGCCGAGCGGCGCGACGAAGCATGTCGCATGTTTCAGGTCGGGGCTCATGCGTACTTCGGAAATGGTGACGGCGCGTTCGGCAAGATCGGGATCCTGGATCGTGCCGCGGGCGATGATCTCGGCGAGCGCACGGCGCACCAATTCGCCGGCGCGCAGCTGGCGCTGCGACGGCCCGCGCGCCTCGCGGTGATTGGCCCTGGGATGCGGTTTCTTGCGCATGAACGTCTTCCGCCCGCGTTGAGCGGAGGCGGCGAAGCGTCAACCTCAATCGAGGCTGCGCTGCACCACCTCGACTTCGAAGCACTCGATAATGTCGCCCGGACGCATGTCCTGATAGTTCTCGAAGGCCATGCCGCATTCCTGACCGGACTGCACTTCACGCACTTCGTCCTTGAAACGCTTCAAGGTCGAGAGCTTGCCTTCGTGGACAACGACGTCATCGCGGATCAGACGGACGCTGGCGCCGCGGCGCACGACACCTTCGGTGACGCGGCAGCCGGCGATCTTGCCGACCTTCGAGATGTTGAAGATCTCGAGGATCTGCGCATTGCCGAGGAAGGTTTCGCGCAGTTCCGGCGAGAGCATGCCGGAGAGCGCCGCCTTGATGTCGTCGACGAGATCGTAAATGACCGAGTAGTAGCGGATTTCGACACCGGCATGGCGTGCCGCTTCGCGCGCCTGCGTGTTGGCGCGGACGTTGAAGCCGATGACCGGCGCGCCCGACGCGGTTGCCAGCGTGATGTCGCTCTCGGTGATGCCGCCAACGCCCGCATGAAGAACGCGCGCGGTGACTTCGTCAGTGCCGAGCTTTTCGAGCGCCTGCACAATCGCTTCGGCTGAACCCTGCACGTCGGCCTTGACGATGATCGGCAGTTCCTTGGCGTTCTGCGCCTTGAGCTGGGTCAGCATCTGATCGAGCGATGTCCGTCCGCCGGTGCCGACGCGCTTGTCGCGCTGGATGCGCTGACGATAGGCCGTCACTTCACGCGCACGGGCTTCGTTCTCGACAACCGACAACATGTCGCCGGCTTCCGGCGCACCGCCGAGGCCAAGAACCTCAACCGGCACGGACGGACCCGCCGACTGAACATTCTCGCCGCGATCGTTGATGAGGGCGCGCACGCGGCCCCATTCGGCGCCCGCGACGATGATATCGCCGACATGCAGCGTGCCACGCTCGACAAGCACCGTGCCGACGGGGCCACGGCCGCGATCGAGCTTCGCTTCGACGATAATGCCTTCGGCAGCGCGGTCGGGATTGGCCTTCAGGTCAAGCAATTCGGCCTGCAGGAGAATGGTTTCCTCGAGCTTGTCGAGACCCATGCCGCTCTTGGCCGAGATCGGCACAGCGAGTACGTCGCCGCCGAAATCTTCCACCACGACTTCATGCTGCAACAGCTCGTTCTTGACGCGGGTCGGATCGGCCTCGGGCTTGTCCATCTTGTTGATGGCAACGATCATCGGCACGCCGGCGGCCTTGGCGTGATTGATCGCTTCGATCGTCTGCGGCATCACGCCGTCATCGGCCGCGACGACCAGAATGACGATGTCGGTGACTTTCGCACCGCGCGCGCGCATGGCCGTGAATGCGGCGTGGCCTGGCGTATCGAGGAAGGTGATCTTGGCGCCCGTGCCCATATCGACCTGATAGGCGCCGATGTGCTGGGTGATGCCGCCTGCTTCGCCGGCCGCGACATCCGTCTTGCGGAGCGCGTCGAGAAGCGAGGTCTTGCCGTGGTCGACATGGCCCATGACGGTGACGACCGGCGCGCGCGGAACCTGCGCTTCGTCCGTATCGGCTTCGCCGACGAGACCTTCTTCAACGTCCGATTCCGCGACGCGGCGAACGCTGTGGCCGAGTTCTTCGGCGACGAGCTGCGCGGTATCGCTGTCGATCACATCGGTGATCTTCAGCATGATGCCCTGCTTCATCAGGATCTTCATCACATCGACGGCGCGCTCGGCCATACGGTTGGCGAGTTCCTGAATCGTGATGACTTCCGGGATCACGACCTCGCGCACGACTTTCTGCGGCGCTTCGTGAATGCCGGCGAGCTTCTTCTTCTCACGCTCGACGCGGCGGCGCATCGAGGCCAGCGAGCGCTGACGCTCGTCGTCGTCAAAGGCCTTGGTGATGGTGAGCTTGCCGGTGCGGCGCTTCGGTTCGTTGCGGCGCACGGGCGGCGTCTTCGCAGGCGCACCGGGCGCGCCGTGCGCGCGCTTCGGTTTGCCTTCGTCGTCGGCCACTTCTTCCTCAAGCAACGCTGCGCCGCGCGGCGCGGCGCGGGGCTCTTCGTCGAGCCGGCGCTTGGCTTCATCGGCGGCGCGGCGTCGCGAGGCCTCTTCGGTCTCGCGACGTGCTGCTTCTTCGGATTCCCGGGCGGCGGCTTCCGCGCGCTCGCGGGCACGGCGGGAGTCTTCCTCGGCGTAGCGCTTCGCCGTTTCCTCGGCGATGCGCCGCTCCTCGCCTTCGCGCGAGCGGGCAAGATCGAGCGCCTGAGCGCGGGCGTTCTTCTCTTCTTCGGTCAAAGTGCGGAGCACGACGCCAGAGCGGGCGCGGTCGGTGGCAGCGCGCGGAGCCTG
>DASVNC010000372.1:0-10646 GCA_036384055.1 Parvibaculum sp. | reverse complement strand
TCGCGCACCCCACCGCCGAATCCGCGCCGGGAATCGCCCTACGCCGCGCTGATGACCTCTTTCACCGCCGCCGCGAGCTGCTTCAGCGAGAAGGGTTTCGGCAGGAAGTGGAATTCCTGGTCGGGATCGAGGCTCTTCTCGAAGGCGTCTTCGGCATAGCCCGAGACGAAGATGATCTTCACCCCCGGCAGCTTGCCCTTCAGCGCCTTGATCATCGTCGGGCCGTCCATGTTGGGCATGACGACATCCGAAACGATGAGGTCGATCCGGCCCTTGAAGCGGTCGACGATGCCGATTGCCGCCTCGCCGCTTTCGGCCTGCAGCACCTCGTAGCCGCGCGTGGCGAGCGCCCGGGCGGCGAAGGTGCGCACCGCGTCCTCGTCCTCGACGAGGAGGATGGTGCCCTTGCCGGTGAGGTCGGTCGGTTCGGCCGCGGCCGCAGCCGCCACTGCGTCGGCCTCCGCCTTGGCTTCGGCGGGGGTTTCGAAATAGCGCGGCAGATAGATGCGAAAGGTCGTGCCCTTACCCACCGTCGAATAGGGGAAGATGAAGCCGCCCGTCTGCTTGACGATGCCGTAGACGGTCGAGAGGCCGAGGCCGGTGCCCTTGCTCGGATCCTTCGTGGTGTAGAAGGGCTCGAAAATCTTGCCGAGGTTTTCCTTCGGAATGCCGCTGCCGGTGTCCGCGACTTCGATCAGCAGATATTCGGCCGGCGGCATCAGCGCATGGTCGAGCGCGCGGCTGTCTTCCTCCGACACATTGGCCGTGCGAATGGTGAGCTTGCCGCCGTCCGGCATCGCGTCGCGCGCATTGACGGCGAGGTTCATGATGACCTGCTCGAGCTGGTTCTGGTCGACCTTCACGAGGCCGAGGTCGCGGCCATGCACGATCTTGAGCTCGACTTTCTCGGTCAGCAGCCGCGACAGCAGGTTCTGGAGTTCCGCGATGGCGTCGGTGAGCGACAGCACCTTGGGCCTGAGCGTCTGGCGGCGCGAGAAGGCAAGCAGCTGGCGCGTCAGGTTGGCGGCGCGATTGGCGTTCTGCTTGATCTGCATGACGTCGGCGAAGGACGGATCGCCCGCCTGATGGCGCGCCAGCAGCAGATCGCAAAAGCCGATGATGGCGGTCAACAGATTGTTGAAGTCATGCGCGACGCCGCCGGCAAGCTGGCCGATCGCCTGCATCTTCTGCGACTGGGCGAATTGCAGTTCCAGCGACTTCTGCTCGGTCGCGTCGATGAGATAGACGACCGTAGAGCTTGCTCCCTCGCCCGTATCGACACGGCTCGCATAGAGAAGCCCGACGCGCTCCGCACGATTGACGAGACGCACCTCGATGGCAGGCCCCGACAGTCGCCCGGCCCGCGCCTTGGCGAGACAATCGAGGACGCCGGGGCGGTCGTCCTCGGCGACGAGATCGGTCAGCCGCTGGCCGCGATCCACGCGCTCGCCGAGATAAGCGAGAAAGGCGCTGTTGGCGTTTTCGATGCAGCCATCCTGATCGACGGTGGCGATGCCGATGGGCGCATTGTTGAAGAACCGCGCAAACCGCATTTCGGCGTCGCGCGCCGTTTCCTCGGCCTTGTCGCCCGTCGTCCGGCTGAGCACGAAGGCATAGTTGATGACGCCGCCGGATGGCCGGTGCATGCGGGTCTGCTTGATCCGTACCGGCATCAATTCGCCGTTGGCCAGACGAAGGTCGGTATTGACCTTCACCGAGCCACCCAGACCGATCGGATCGGAAAGCATGCTGAGATCGCCCAGCACGAATTCGGAAAGCTTGGCGTGGCGCTCGGTCAGGCGCTGCGGCTCGACGCCAAGCCAGCTCGCAAGCTGCGCATTGACGAACAGGACTTCGCCGTTGACGTCGGTGGCATAGAAGCCAAGTGGCATGGCCGCCAGAAACTCGGACACGCGGCCCCATTGGCGCTCGGCGGCTTCCGCACGCTCGCGCTCGTTGGTGAGATCGCGCAGCAGCCAGACCGCGCCGCCGGCAGGGCCGCTCACCGGCCTGACCACCACGCGGTAGAACCGCTCGGGCGCACCCGGCCGGGCCGTAAAACGGATTTCCTCGTCGGCGGCAAATCCCGTGCGTGCCGCCTGCGCAAGCCGGTAGACCGTCTCGGCCAGCCCCTCGCGGCCCGCCAGCGCGCGCTCCAGCGGCGCCACCCGGTCGGCATTCACAATGCCCATCAGGCTTCGATAGGCTTCATTGGCAAAGAGCACGGCGCCGCGCCGGTCGGTCACGTAACAGGGTGCAGGCAAGGCATTCAGCGCATCGGCGGCAGCCTCGTTGACGCGCGACAGGTCGCGCCCGAACGCATTGCTGAAGCCGGACAGGAAAATCACCGCCGCGCCGAGCAGGCCGACAATGGTCAGCGCGCCGCCGGTGCCGAAAACATGGATGCCGAGAAGATCGAGAACCGTCGCGCCGACACCGACGATGACACCGGCGAGTATGACAAGGCGGCGCCTCTGGAACGGCACCGCATCCCGCGCGGCCGCTGCCTGTTCGAGCGCCGGGCGTTCCAGCCCATCGGATAATTCAGCCGGCATCTCACTCATCGGCATTGCCCCCGAAGCCGCCTTTCAATTCTTGGACTCAACGAAACACGACGCCCGGCTTACGAAACTTCAGCATTCATAAATTTCGATTGTGTGAGCCAGCGAATCACCTGGACCCCGCACGGCGCCCGATCTTAGCCTTAAGACGCATGACATAGCCAATGACCTCGGCGACGGCCTTGTAGTGCTCCGGCTTGACCTCCTGGTCGAGCTCGACCGAGGCGTGCAAGGCGCGCGCGAGCGGCGGATTTTCGACCACGGGCACGCCCGCCGCCTCGGCGATTTCACGGATCTTGAGAGCGACGGCATCGAGACCCTTGGCGACGCAAACCGGCGCGCCCATGCCCTTCTCATATTGCAGGGCGACGGCGTAGTGGGTCGGGTTCATGACGACGACGGTCGCCTTCGGCACGTTCTGCATCATGCGGCGGCGGCCACGCTCGATGCGGATCTGGCGCAGCTTCGCCTTCACCGTCGGGTCGCCTTCCATCTGCTTGTGCTCGTCCTTGATTTCCTGCACCGACATGCGCTGGCGTTTCAGCCACTGGAACCGCTCGAAGAGATAGTCGAGCGCCGCGACGATGGTCATGACGGCGACGACGCCGCCGAACATCTTCAGCGCCAGCGACTTCACCAGCGGCAGCAGCAGCGACACGTCCCAGGTCATCATCAGCGCCAGCCGGGAGCGTTCCGGCCAGATCAGCATGAAGATGACGCTGCCGACGATGAAGAACTTGATGATGCTCTTGACCAGGTTGACGAGGCTCTTGGCGCCGAACAGACGTTCGAGCCCCTTCATCGGCGAGAGCTTGGAAAAATCGGGTTTCATGTTCTCGGCGGTGAAGACCGGCGCATGCTGGACGAGATTGCCCGCCAGCGCCGAGACCACGAGGATGGCAAGCGGCGCGGCCATCGCGCCGAAAACGATGCTGCCCACATGCAGCATGATGATGCGCAGGTGATCGCGGTCCATCGGAATGTCTTGCGGCGCGGCGAGAAATACCTTCAGCGATTCCATGATCGTGCCGGCCGAGGACGAGCCGATCATGCCGACCGCTAGTGCGCCGCCCAGCATCACGAACCAGGCGTTGATCTCCTGGCTCTTGACGACGTCGCCGTGCTTTTGGGCTTCTTCTAGCTTTCGCCCTGTTGGTTCTTCTGTTTTTTCCGAGTCGTTCTGGTCGGCCATGATGCCTTATCTCCCCTGCATCAGTGGACGAACGTCGACATCGTCTGCTCGAAGCCCTGCAGGAACCACGTCATCATGGCGCCGAGGATCAGGAACATCAGCGCGAAACCGAGACCGATATTGGCCGGCATGGCGATGAAGAAGATTTGAATTTGCGGCATCAGCCGCGAAAGAATGCCGAGCCCCAGATAGAAAACGAGGCCGAAGACGACAAAGGGCGCCGAAAGCTGCACGCCGAGCATGAAGGCGCCGGAAACGGCCTTCACCGCCATTTGCGAGAAATCGCCGACGGGAAGAATTTGGCCGGGCTTGAACAGGATGTAGCTGTCGCGCATCGCCGCGATCAGCAGATGATCGAGGTCGGTGGCGAAGATCAGCGTCACCGCCAGCATCGAGAGAAAGGTCGCCACCATCGCGCTCTGCGTGCCCTGCGTCGGATCGACGTTCTGCGCGAAGGCCAGCCCCGTCTGCAATGCGATGACGTTGCCGGCGACATGCAGCGCGCTCATGATGAGCTGCGCCGCCATGCCGACGAAGAGGCCGATCAGCACTTCGTAGACGACGGCCATTGCGAGGCCGGGCACGGTCGTCGGCACGGCGCCATAGGCGTCGGCGACAATGGGCATCATGACTGCGGAAATGACGAGGCCGAACAGCAAGCGGACGCGGGCCGGAATGGCGATTTCGCCGATCGCCGGCATCAGCATGATCATCGAGCCGAGCCGCGAAAATATGAGCATGAAGACAAATGCCGTCTGCGGCAGAAGCTCGATGTTGATCATGCGCGCCGCCCCTGCTCTTTTCGGCGTCAGCCGGCGACGATCTTCTGCGCGACGAGGTTCATGTAGCCGGCAAGCGCCTGCCCCATGAACGGCAGCGCGAGCAGCAGCACGACGAAAATGGCGACGATTTTCGGCACGAAGACCAGGGTCATTTCCTGCACCTGCGTCAATGCCTGCAAAAGCGCGATGGCGATACCGACGACAAGCGCCACGATCATCATCGGAGCCGAAACCTCAAGCAGCACATAGATGCTCTGCCGCGCGAGATCGAGTACTTCCGGTCCTGTCATTCTGTTCCCCGCCTCAAGTTTTTACCGTTTCGTAAATCGCAAGGCTGATCAGATCGGCATCCGCATGATGTCCTGATAGGCCGCGATCACCTTGTCGCGCACGGCAACGACCGTCTGCAACGTCGTCTCCGCTTCCGCGACGGCGGTGACGACATCGACGATGTTGCCGTCCTTGCTTGCCGCCGAGGTCGCCATCTGCTGTTCGCTGACCTTGCCCGACGAAACCGTGTCGTTGATCGCCTTCTCCAGAAAATCGCTGAAGCCGCCGGCCCCTTTCGCCGCGGCCGCGCCCGGCGTCGCCGTGCTGCCGCCCATGCTGGCCGCCTGGGAATATGCGTTCAGAGCCGCTGTCACTGGAATAGCCATGTTTCAGCCCTTCACTTCTTCAGGATGTCGATGGTCTGGGAGATCATCCGGCGCGATGCCTGAATGAGATTGAGGTTCGCCTCGTAGCTGCGCTGCGCTTCGCGCATGTCCATCGCTTCGACGAGGCTGTTGACGTTCGGCATCTTCACATAGCCGTTGGCGTCGGCGGCCGGGTGGCCCGGCATGTACTTGAGCTGGAAATCGGTATTGTCGAGCGCGGGACGACCGAGCTGCACCGTGTCGGCGCCGATTTCGCGGTTGAGCCGGTCCTCGAAGGTGGCGACCTTGCGGCGGTAGGGATCGGCGCCCGGCGTCTGGCCGGTGGAATCCGCATTGGCGATGTTCTCGGCGATGATGCGCATGCGGCCGCTCTGGGCCTTCAGGCCCGAGGCCGCCACCATCATCGACTTCAGAAGATCCATAGCGCTCATGTTGCTCTATTCCCCTCTTACTGGCCGCTGCCCAGGGCCATGCGGACGAGACCGAGGCTCTTGGAATAGAGCGTCGTCACCGTCTCGTAATCCATTTGCGTCTGCGCGACCTTGACCATCTCGTCTTCGAGCACGACCGAGTTGCCGGTCGGCGTCGTTTCGAAATCCGGCGCCTTTTCGACTTCGCCGCCGCGCGCCTGGCCGAGCGTAAAGCCGGCGCCCGCGACGGGGCTGCCGATCTGTCCCGGCGTCGTCGCAACGGGCGCGAGCTTCGGACCGCTCGCCGACACCATCGCGCCGAAATCAAGTTCCTTGAGGTCTTTCGCCTCGTAGCCGGGCGTATTCGCATTCGCCACGTTTTCGGCAAGCACCTGCTGACGCTCGGTCAGCCAATGCAGGCGCTGCTTCATCATCGAGAAGATGGGGAGATCGTCGATCGCCATTGTCACGTGCCCGATTGGAGCCTGCCGCCTGTCCCTTCTGGGCGCTCCGGCAACGGTCTCGCTCGTCAAATCGCAGGCCACGCATTCCTTGGCGGCAGGGTCAGTTTCGGACCCCAGGGTTAAAATCGTGCTAACGCGGCAAAAAACGCCTAGCGGGCTAAGAAACGGGTAACCACCGAAACTGCACATTTCGGCGGGCCTTAACCCGGCATTAAACATGACCCGGCAGATTGTTCCCCATCGGAGGTGACCCGAAGCGGGACGCCTCTTGCGGGGCAAAAGCTATGGAAATCACCGAACTCTTCCGTTTTGTCGGCGCGCTCGCCTTCATCATCGGCTTGATCGCGCTCTGCGCCTTCGCGGCCAAACGTCTGGGCCTCGCCACCGGCGGTTTGACATCGATGGGCGGTCGCAAGCGTCTCGGCGTCGCCGAGGTCAAGGTCATCGACGCCAAGCATCGTCTGGTGCTGATCCGCCGCGACAATAAAGAACATCTGATCCTGCTGGGCGGCGACCGCGATCTCGTGATCGAGACCGGCATCGACGCGCCCGCTGTCGAGGACGTTCCCTCGGACGCCGCCGCACCGGCCTCCGTTCTGCAATTCCAGAAGCCGGCCCTTCAGTTCCAGAAAATATTCGAGTTCATCAAGGAGCGCCGCGCGTGAACCGCTTTTTCCGCTTTCTTCTTCAGCGCACGCCGCTTGCCGCCGGCATTATCGGCGCTTTCATCGCTTTCGCGATCACCGGGCCTGCCCTTGCCGACACGATCAAAGTCGATCTCGCCGATAATTTCGGCCTGACCGACCACATCGTTCAGCTCGTCGCCCTGATTACGGTGCTCAGCCTCGCGCCGTCGATCTTCATCATGGTGACGTCCTTCATCCGGATCGTCGTCGTGCTGTCGCTCCTGCGCACCGCCATCGGCACGCAGTCGTCGCCGCCCAATTCGGTGATGATCAGCCTCGCACTCTTCCTCACCGCCTTTGTCATGACGCCGACATTCACCGCGGCCTACCACCAGGGCATCGAACCGCTGATGAACAAGCAGATAGAGCTTGGCGACGCCTTCACGAAGACGACGGAGCCGTTCAAGGCCTTCATGCTCACCCAGGTGCGCAAACAAGACCTGAAGCTATTCGTCGATCTCTCGAAGACGGAAGAGCCGGCGGAAGCGAAAGACCTGCCGCTTCAGGTCATCGTGCCGGGCTTCATGCTGAGCGAACTGCGCCGCGCCTTCGAAATCGGCTTTCTGATCTTCCTGCCCTTCATCGTCATCGACATGGTGGTGGCATCCGTCCTGATGTCGATGGGCATGATGATGCTGCCGCCAGTGACGATCTCGCTGCCGTTCAAGCTGATCTTCTTCGTGCTGGTCGACGGCTGGTCGCTGATTGCCGGCAGTCTGGTGCAGAGCTTCAGCACCTGAGACGCGCCGCGGCCGGCGCTTCAGTTGGTCGCAACCGGCGGCGTCTGCGCACCCTGATCGCCGTTCGCCGTCTTCAGCGAAGCGATGAAGCGATCCATCGTATTGACCGAAGCGATGCGGCTGACCATTTCACGGAAGGCCGCGCCCGAGCGTTCGATGGGATCGGAAATGATGGCGAAGCTGCTTGCATCGGACGTTGACGCCATCCGGCTCCCGAACTTGTCCTGCATCCGCTTCAGGCCCGCCTCGTCGCCCGCCAGCGAATAGGCGATGGCGCCGCGCATGATTTCGAAACGCGCATCGGCGGTCAGCGTCGAGGCCGCCGCCGCATCGGCAAGCTTCTCCGACGCCTGCCCCGCATCGCTCCAGCGCTGCGCTTCCCACAGCACATCGGCGCGCAGCTCATCCGATTGCGGCCCCGCAAGCTCGGACAGGAGGTCGAGCGAAAGGTCATACTGTTTCATGGCCGCGAGCGCGCGAGCCTCAAGCAGACGGCGGTCACGATCGAGGCCGTCGGGCAACAGGTTTTGCGCCGTCGCCCGGATCAGCTTGAGGGCGTCCTGCGGCTTCTGGTCGAGCAGATAGACGGCCGCAAGCCGCGCCGCGACCTGGGCCTTGGCGACGCCGCCATAAAGGCGCTGCTCGATCTGGTAGTTCAGCAAGGCTTCGGCCTGCGGCAACAGATCGACCGAGACCAGACGCTCGGCGAGATGGCGGATCACTTCATCGCCCTTCTGGCCGATGGGTGTCAGATCCTGAAAGCCGTAATAGAAGGCCAGCGCCTGGACGGCCGGCAGCTTGTCGGCTCCGCCGTTGATGAAATAGTCGGCGAAAATATCCGGCATCCGCGCGCCCATCGCGTGCGCCGCATCGCTATCGACGAAATTCGTGCTGGCCATGCGCATCACGCTCAGCGCGTCCACGACATCGCCCTTGGCCAGCCTGAGTTCAGCCAGTTTCGACAACACACGCAATTCAAGATCGTCGCCGCGCCACGCCATGCGCAGACGGTCGAGCTCCTCGATGAGCTTGCCGTCGTCGAGCTTGCCCACGCGGTTGAGCATCAGCGCCTTGTCAAGACGGGCGCGGACTTCGGCCTCCCGGTCGCCCGACGCTGCCGCGCGGTCATAGGCAATCGACGCCTCGTCGATGCTGTTCAAGCCTTCGAGAACGCCCGCCCGCGCGACGAGACCCTCGGCCTCCAGCCGATGGTTCGCCAGTTTCGGCGGCACCCGGTCCATTTGCGCGTGCGCGCTCGAGATATCCTTGGCTGCGAGATCGGCCTCGGCCGCCTTGATTCGGATTTTCGCGGCGAGTTCCGGCTCGAACGTGTCGATCACCGGTTCGGCCATCGTAAAATCCTTGTGCGCTCCGTCCATGTCGCCAAGCGCCGCGTGCGCCAGCCCGCGCCAGGCAGCGGCATAAGGATCGAGCGCCACGGCGCTGGTCGATAGGTCGGAAACCGCCAGCGCATAGCGTTCGGCCAAAACTTCGCCGATGCCGCGAAGCACGCGGAAGGACGGATCGTTGTCGACCTTGCCGTCCGCCGCCAGCGCCATGCCGAGCTGCGTCAGAGCTTCGGGCCCCAACCCATAGGCGAGCAGAAACCGCGCATAGGCGACACGCTGCGCCGCCTGCCGGTCGGTCGGCACGGTGGCGATCTGCAGCAGGTATTTCTGGCGGCCGTCATTGAAGTCGCCCTTGCCGCGCCACGCCGCAAAATCCACGTAAGCCGGCGAATAGGGGGACGAACCGCCTTGCGTGGCGGCGGGCGTGCCGCCGTCATTGGCGGCGGAAAGCGTCAGCCCGTCGGGGCGCGAAACGACGATTGCGTCGGGCGCGGCGGCGACGTTGAGATCGTCGGCGATCCTGACGATCGCGACGCCCTGGGCCGTCTGCAACGCCTGAAATTCGATGAACCCCTGCTGGGCCTGAACCGATTGGGCGGCGCCCCGCGCCGTCGCAATCATCAACGTGTCGCCGACGACGGGATCGCGAAGCTGAACCACATCGCGCGCGCCTTTCAGATCGAAGGTGACGATGCCCTCGCCCGTCGCCTGCCAGCTCCGCGTCAGCGCGATCGGCCGCCCCGTCGAAGACAGCGTATCGCCCAGCGACACGCGCCACATCGTGCCGTCCTCCGTCGCGCCGACGAGAAGGCGCGGCGTGGTCAGCGGAATGGCGAGCGCAACGCCTCTGCCTGTATCGACGGGCAGCGGCTTGCCGAGTATTTTCGATGCATCGGCGCCGAGCTTCGAAAGATCGAGCGACGCGCGTTCGTCGAAAACGACCCACAGCGTATCGGCGCGCACGAAGACGGCGGCGCCGACCGGCTTAGTCCAGGGAAATTCGAGTTCCGTGCGTCCCTCGGAGACATGCGCCGTCACCTGCAGCACATCCGCCGCACCGTTCGGCGCAGCCGCGGCCGCAGCGGCAGCCGCCTCATCGGCTTTGGGCGCCTCGACTTTCTTCTCGTCGGCGCCAGCGGCGGGCTTTGCATCCGGTGCGGTCACAACAGGCGTAATCGCTTGCGGTGCGTGCCGGACGGCGGCGAGCTTGTCGGCGGCCGGCGGCGCCGGCATAATGGTCGGATCGCCGGCGGCTGACACGTCCTGATGCCCCGGTTGCACGGGCTTCAGATCGAGCACGACGCCGAGATCCTCGCGGAAATCGGTGACGGCGACGCCGGGCGCAAGCTTCATGATGACCGACAACCGGCCTTCGCTCTCCACCGCGCTGATGGTGGTGAGATAAGGCGGCGGATCGACGCGGATCGGCGCCAGCGAAACCTTGGCGGTCCGATCGAAGGTGATGGTCGCCGACCCTTCCTGCTGCGTGAGGGAATAGAGAACCGGCTGGTTCCAGTCGAAAACGAGGCGCGTGACGCCGTCATGCTTGGCGACGCGAACGGCGAGCTCAGGCGTCGGCGCTGTCGGATCGACGATACCGCGTTCCTCGATGAGTTTCGCTTCGTCCGCCGCCTGTTTTTTTGCTTCGGCAGCCGCGGCGATGCGCGCCAGAACATCGGCAGGCAATGCAGGCGGGCTGCCCGCCCATTCTCGCGGCAACAGATCGAGGTAGAGACTGTTCTCGGCCTCTCGCGCATTCAGCCAGTAGTCGAACTTGAGGGCCAGACGCAGCGTCTTGTGATCGGG
>DASVNC010000371.1:0-1888 GCA_036384055.1 Parvibaculum sp. | reverse complement strand
GCAGAAAGGTAATCGAGGAAATCGTCGATCGGCTTTTGCGCAGCGCCAATGTCGAGACCGAAAATCCGGACGCCGTCAAACGCGCACTCGCCGCTTTCGTCGCGGGCAAGGCGGATTTCGCCGACTATCTGATTGCCGAAGTCAATCTGGCGGCGGGCTGCTCGAGCACGCTTACCTTTGACCGCAAGGCGGCCAGGAACGCCGGATTTTCAAAGGTCGGAAAATGACTTTTGTCGGCCATCCGGATTGCCGCGCCCCGGAGCCTGTCCTTGGGCGTGCCTCCGGCACGACCCGAGGGGGCTCGGAATGGCGATTCCACCTGAATCGAAACGCGCTTAAGCCGCCCGGGCCGTGCCGCCGACCGTCAGCCCCTTGATGAGCAGCGTCGGCTGGCCGACGCCCACGGGCACGCCTTGTCCGCCCTTGCCGCAGGTGCCGATGCCGGGGTCGAGCTTCATGTCGTTGCCGATCATGGCGACGCGCGTCAGCACGTCCGGTCCGTTACCGATCAGCGTCGCGCCCTTGACCGGCGCGCCGATGCGGCCGTTCTCGATGAGATAGGCCTCGGTGCAGGTGAAGACGAACTTGCCCGACGTGATGTCGACCTGTCCGCCGCCGAAGGAAACGGCATAAAGGCCCTTCTTCACCGAGCGCAGGATTTCCTGCGGGTCGCGGTTGCCTCCCAGCATGTAGGTGTTGGTCATGCGCGGCATCGGCTGGTGGGCATAGGATTCGCGCCGCCCGTTGCCGGTCGCGGCCATCCCCATCAGCCGCGCGTTCATCCGGTCCTGCATGTAGCCCTTGAGGATGCCGTCCTCGATCAGCACCGTGCGCGAGGTCGGCGTGCCTTCATCATCGACGGTCAGCGAGCCGCGCCGGTCGGCGATGGTGCCGTCATCGACAACGGTGACGCCCGGCGCCGCGACGCGGGCCCCCAGAAGGCCGGAGAAAGCCGAGGTCTTCTTGCGGTTGAAATCGCCTTCAAGCCCGTGGCCGAGCGCTTCGTGGAGCAGAATGCCTGGCCAGCCCGGCCCGAGCACCACGTCCATTTCGCCGGCGGGCGCCGGCACGCTTTCAAGATTGACCAACGCCTGCCGCAGCGCCTCATCGACCTGGCCCTGCCATTTCGCCGGATCGATATAAACGTCATAACCGTTGCGGCCGCCGACGCCGTAGCTGCCGGTTTCCTGCCGGTCGCCGTCGCCCGCGACGATCGACACGTTGACGCGCACCAGCGGACGCACGTCGCGCACCACATGCCCGTCAGGCCGGATGATCTCGACCGCCTGCCACTCGCCGACCAGCGAGGCCGAAACCTGCCGCACGCGGGAATCCTTGGCGCGGGCATAGGCGTCGATGTCGGCCAGCAGCTTCACTTTCTGCTCGAAGCTCTGCGCGCCCAGCGGGTTCTCGTCCGTATAAAGGTGAATGTTGGTCCGCTGCGGCCCTTCGGCGAGTTGGCCGCTCTTTCCCTGCTTCACCGCCTGCACGGCTTGCCCTGCGCGCTTGATCGCGCTTTCGGAAAGCTCGGAGGCATGTGCATAGCCGGTCGCTTCGCCCGCGACGCAGCGCAGGCCGAAACCCTGCGTCGTATCGAAGCTCGCCGTCTTCAGCCGCCCGTCATCGAAGGCGAGCGCCTCCGACTGGCGGTATTCCAGAAAGAGTTCGCCGTCCTCCGCGCCATGCAGCGCCTCGCCGACAAGCTGCTCGACGCGGGAGCGGTCGAGGCCGGTCTGTGAGAAGAAGAGATCGTCCGGAGCGGAGCGGGTCATGGAACTACCTTGAAAGCGGTCGGAATGAACGGAAGGAGTGTGAGAGGGATATGGGGTCTCCGCCGCGCCGGCGCCAGCGGCCGGGTGTCAACGCTTCTCGCCGAGCCATTCCTCCA
>DASVNC010000370.1:0-1810 GCA_036384055.1 Parvibaculum sp. | reverse complement strand
GGCGACGCGGAAAGACGCTCGCTGCTGAGCCTGCTTGTCGAGACCAGGAGTGTGATGCCGGCGGCAGGCGCAACCGGCGTGCCGCTTGTTCTCGTCATCGCCGCCATGTGCTTCCTCGCCAGCCTCGCGCTCGGCGCGGCCATGTCGGTCCACGGCGCCACCGCCGACTGGACGCGCGACCTGTCCGGCGCGCTGACCGTCGAAATCAAACCCGGCAAGGCGATGACGCCGGACAAGCAAACGGACGCGGCGCTCGACATTCTGGGCAAGGCGGACGGCGTTCTCTCCGTCCATGCGCTGACGACCGCCGACACCGAGGCTCTGCTCGAACCCTGGCTCGGCAAAGGCAATGTGACGGAAGACCTTCCCCTGCCGCGTCTCATCGACGTGCGGATCGACCCGCGCCGGCCGCCGGATATTGCGGCGCTCGCCAAACGCCTCGTCGATGCCGTGCCTGGCGCCGAACTCGATACGCACCGCCAGTGGCAGGCCGAACTGGTGCGCGCCGCCCGCGCCGCCGAGTGGCTGGCTTATGCCGTGCTGGCCGTCGTCGCGGCGACAACCGTCGCCATCGTGACCTTTGCGACCCGGGCCGGCCTTTCGGCCAATCGCGAGGTCGTCGAGGTCTTGCATCTGATCGGTGCCCGCGACCGCTTCGTCGCCGCGGAGGTGCAGCGTCACTTTCTGCATCTGGGCCTGCGCGGCGGCCTGATCGGCCTTGCGCTGTCCGTCGTCTCGTTCCTGGCGCTCGGCTGGCACGGCGATGCGGTGAGCATGTTCCTCGTGCCGCTTTCGGGCCTGCGCCTCGAATATTACCCGGCGCTCGTCGCCGTGCCGCTGGCGGCCGCCCTTGTCGCCGTCGTCACCGCCCGCGTGAC
This sequence comes from Parvibaculum sp., assembly GCA_036384055.1. Lineage (GTDB taxonomy): Bacteria > Pseudomonadota > Alphaproteobacteria > Parvibaculales > Parvibaculaceae > Parvibaculum. Next base: position 932 of record DASVNC010000370.1, on the reverse strand, counting down.
GGTGATGCGCTCGCTGCACCGGATGCTCTAGGTCGCTAGAAACCGACCTGCGAGCGCAGCGAGAAGATGTTGACCGTCTGACCGATCTCCGTGTTGTTGACGACCGGCACCGCCGTCGAACCTAGCCGGTCGATATCGACATGCTGATAGTCGAGCGCGAAGCGGACGAGGCTGTTTGGATACCAGTTGAGGCCGGCGGTCCAGGCCTTCTGCTCGCCGCCGCGCACGCCGCCGACGGGTGCGGCGCTGCCGGCCTTGCCCTCATTGTAGTTGAGGTCGAGATCGCTGTAGCGCACCGCCAGTTCCCAGGCGCCGGGCCCGCCGCCGTCGAGCGAGAACGGAACGCTCGGCTTCGGCGAGGTGAAGGCACCATTGGCGGTGCTGTAGCCGCGCCGCTCGTCGGTCACGATCCAGGTGCCTTGCAGATACCAGCCGTCGAAATCGGGATCGGGCAGGCCGTCCGCCATCTCGATCCCGTAACCGAAATATCCGCCCTGCGCGTAAAGGCTGCGCCATTGCACCGCCGTCTCGACGCCCCACTGTCTGACACTGTCGGCGCTGATCGCGCCGGTGTTGATGAGCTTGGCGGCGGTGTCATCGACGGTGATTTCCGGCGCGGTCGAGAAGGCGATGGTATGCGTCGCCGCCGGCCCGACCGTGTTGGCGGTCGGCGGTGAGAAGACGTCGGTGCCGTTGACGCCGACAAGCAGGCGCCAGTCGTTGTCGGAATAGACGAGGTCGGAAACGCGAGCAAGGAGCGCCCTCTGCTCGCCCGCATAGGCGGTCGTGTCGGCGGCCTTGCCGCCCGTCAGGGACAGCGCCGCAAAAAATTCGTCGCCCGCATATTGCGCGGTGATCGCATCGCGCCCGTCGCCGCCGGCGATGTTGCGCGCGACGTCCGACGGCGAATTGCGTTCGAGGAAGATCGTGTC
>DASVNC010000369.1:0-3906 GCA_036384055.1 Parvibaculum sp. | reverse complement strand
ACGACTCTAACTATTTATTTTGCCGCGGTTCCTGACGGAAACCGCTGCACACTTTTCCTGGAACCGCTCTAGCGCCAGAAGGGTTCCTGGGCGCGGAAGTTCCGCCACATGCGAAGCGCCGATTGCCATTCCTTGCGGGCGCGGCGTTCGTGGAAAGCGAGAACGCGGGCGCCGGCGGCGGCGAGGCGGGGCTGGCTGCGCGACAATTCATCGACGATGCCATGCGCGGTTTCGAGATCGTTCAGGGCGCCGAAGACATCCTGCAGCTCGACCAGATGATGCAGGTAGCGCTTGGTGTCGGCCTTGGCGTAGAGCGAGGCGAAGAAGGTCATCGTGTAGCGCAGCTTCTTCAGCCGCTTGCGCAATTCATGGCGATCATTGACTTCTAGGTGATCGATGTTGCGCGCGAGCTTCGTCACTTTCTTCAGGCGCTTGTCGAGCGCCTCGACGGCAAATTCGACGACGGGCTGCGCCAGACCGAGAGCGGCGGCGGGCGCGTCCTTGGCGCCTTCCATCCAGCCTTCTTCGTCGAGATAGAGCGCGAGTTCGAGAACGAAGCGCGTCATGCGCGGCGAGCGGACGGCGGCGCGGGCCGAAGCCCAGGCCTGCTCGCGCGCTTTCTTCGCCGCGGAGGCAAGCGAGGTCAGCATCCGGTCGTCCGGATTTTCTCTCGCCACCGGCCCGATGACATCGGACAGGAAGACGTCGAAATCGCGGGCGCGGCCGATGGCGCGCGTCAGCCATTTTGCCTCGCGGGCCATTTCATCGACGGCATCGCCATGCAGCAAGCCGCCGAAGGCGATGAAGGCGGACCGCATGCGCCGGAGCGCGACGCGCATCTGGTGCAGGCCCTCCGACGATCCGCCCTCGAAGGCGGCGGTTTCGTTGGCGAGAAGATGCGCCAGGCATTGACGCAGGATAAGCGCATAGGCGCCCGCCACCGTCGCGTCACGCGGCAGCGCCACCGGCTCGGCGCGGAGAACTTCGGGCTTGCCGTTTCTCGCCAGCGCGAAACCGCGCGCCGCCTTGCTGCGCATACCGACGCGCAAGGGCACGAGGTCGGCAAGTTCAAGCGCGAGGCGATAGAGGCTCGACGGCTGGCCGCGTTTCAATTCAAGTTCGAGTTCGCTGACCTGTTCCTCGCGGCCATTGGCGCGCAGCACGCCACGGTCGATCGCCAGCTCGATCTCGCCGCCGTCCTGCGTTTTCAGGCGTCGCGCGGTGCGGCGGATATCGGAGACGAGGCGCGGCGAAATCGTTTCGCCCGCGGCAAGTTTGCGGATGCGGGTGCGCAGCGCGGGCGGCAGACGGTTGAGGTCTGGACCCTCACCGTCCGATGCCAGCGTCGCTTCCCATTCGCCGCGGTCGCTGGCCAGTCCCTTGCCTTCGCTGTCTGTCTTCAGGGTCTGGATGCGTTTGCCGCCGACCTCGCGCACGCGCAGCGCCAGGCCGTTTTTCATCAGCGCGAAATCTTCGGTGTCGAAATAGACCGAGCGCAGAATCTTTGCGTCGGCGCGGCCGCGCTTCAGACGGCCGAGCGCGCGGGAGCGCCGGACGCGGTCAAGCGCGTCGGGCTCGCATTGGAGCTTCAGCTCTATTTCGCGGTCCATCACGTGGCGAACTAAGGGAGAGGTTATCGACAGCGGAGACGACCACCGCGCCTCCGGCTTCATCAGCGGGATTTATTCTGCTTAGAATCCGGAGCCCGCGCAATCGCGCGAAGGAATTATGACAGTGATGTGTCAGAACGGCGCGTTATGGGCGAATTGGAATGCCGGCCCGCGCCATATGCGCTTTCGCCTCGCCGATTGAATACTCGCCGAAATGGAAGATCGACGCGGCGAGAACGGCGCTGGCATGGCCTTCCCTTATTCCGGCAACGAGATGATCGAGATTGCCGACGCCGCCGGACGCGATGACGGGAATTGTGACAGCGTCAGCCACGGCGCGGGTCAAGGCGATGTCGAAGCCCGCTTTCGAGCCGTCGCGGTCCATCGAGGTCAGCAGAATTTCGCCGGCGCCGAGTTCCGTCACACGCCTGGCATACTGAATGGCGTCGATGCCCGTGGCGGTGCGCCCGCCATGTGTGAAAATCTCCCATTTGCCCGGCGAGACCTCTTTGGCGTCGATGGCGACGACGATGCATTGATTGCCGAATTTTTCCGCAGCCGCCCTGACGAAGTCGGGGTTATCCACAGCCGCCGTGTTGATCGACACTTTATCGGCGCCGGCAAGCAGGAGCTTGCGCACGTCTTCGATGGTGCGCACCCCGCCGCCGACGGTGAGCGGCATGAAACATTGCTCGGCGGTGCGGGCGACAACATCGAAGATGATCGCGCGGGCCTCGTGGCTGGCCGTGATGTCGAGGAAGCAAAGTTCGTCCGCACCGGCTGCGTCATAGGCGCGCGCGGCCTCGACCGGATCGCCCGCGTCGCGCAGGTCGACGAACTTGACGCCCTTGACGACGCGGCCGTCCTTCACGTCGAGGCAGGGGATGAGACGGGCCTTCAGCATCAGGCGGCTTCCTTGAGAAGGCGGATTGCTTCCTTCGGGTCGATGCGGCCGTCGTAAAGCGCGCGGCCGGAAATCGCGCCTTCGAGACCCTTGCAGTCGGCGGCGATCAATCTGTGGATGTCGTCGATGGAGGAAAGACCACCACTTGCGATCACCGGAATGCGGATCGCATTTGCGAGCGCCACCGTCGCTTCGATGTTCAGACCTTCGAGGACACCGTCGCGGGCGATGTCGGTGTAGATAATGGCGGCGACGCCCGCGTCTTCGAAGCGGCGCGCCATGTCGAGGACGGTGAGGTCCGAGACCTCGGCCCAGCCTTCGACGGCGACGCGGCCATCCTTGGCGTCGAGACCGACGACGATCCGGCCTGGAAAGCGTTTTGCCGCGTCGCGCACCAGCGCCGGGTCCTTCACCGCCGCCGTGCCGATGATGACGCGGGCGACGCCCTTGCCGAGCCAGGTTTCGATCGTCTTCAGGTCGCGGATGCCGCCGCCGAGCTGGGCGGGGACGCGGATCGCTTTCAGGATCGCATCGACCGCGCCTGCATTGACCGGGCGGCCTTCAAAGGCGCCGTTCAGATCGACAAGGTGCAGATATTCAAAACCCGCTGCTTCGAAGGCGCGCGCCTGGGCGGCCGGATCGTCGTTGAAGACGGTTGCCTCCTCCATGAGGCCGCGGACGAGGCGGACGCACTGGCCATCCTTCAGATCGATTGCCGGGAAGAGGATCATCACGGACGCCACTTCAAAAAATTGCCGATCAGCTTCAGGCCGAGGGCCTGGCTCTTTTCGGGGTGGAACTGGGTGCCGACCATGTTATCGCGGCCGACCATAGCGGTGACCGGGCCGCCGTAATCGGTGCGGGCAATCACATCCTGCTCGTTTTCGGCATTCAGCGCATAGGAGTGGACGAAATAGGCGTGGAGCCCTTTTTCGCCCGTGGGGATGCCGTCGAGGACCGGGTGGCGGCGAAGCTCGATCAGCGTGTTCCAGCCCATGTGCGGGATCTTCAGCGCCGGGTCGAGCGGCTCGATGATGCGCACTTCGCCCTGGATCCAGCCGAGGCCGTTGTGGACGCCGTATTCGATGCCGCGCGTCGCCATCAACTGCATACCGACGCAGATGCCAAGGAAGGGGCGGGCGTCGCGGATGACCGCCTCGTTCAGCACCTCGACCATGCCGTCGATCGCGTCGAGACCGGCGCGGCAATCGCCGAAAGCGCCGACACCCGGCAGCACGATGCGGTCGGCGCCGCGCACCGCCTTGATGTCGCTCGTCACCAGAACGCGGGCGCTGACACCCGCCTCGCGGGCGCTGCGCTCGAATGCTTTCGCGGCGGAGCGGAGATTGCCCGATCCGTAATCGACGATGGCGATCTGCAAATCAGCCTCCC
>DASVNC010000368.1:0-2682 GCA_036384055.1 Parvibaculum sp. | reverse complement strand
GAAGCGGTGCTGATGGCCCATCGCGTGACGAAGCGGAAAAAGGCAGTGCTGTCGGGCACCTTGCATCCGCATTACCGCGCCGTCGTGGAAAACCTCTGCGAGGTCGGCGGCGATCCGGTCGAGGCGATGGCCCCGGCGCTGCCCGGCAAATCCGAAGACATCATTGCCCGTATCGGCGCCGACACGAGCTGCGTCGTCGTGCAGAGCCCGAGCTTCTTCGGCGACCTCATCGACCTGCGCGCCATTGCGGAGGCAGCGCATGCCAAGGGCGCGCTTCTGATCGCCGTGGTGCCCGAAGTCGTTTCGCTCGGCCTCGTCACGCCGCCCGGCGACATGGGCGCCGACATCGTCGTCGGCGAAGGCCAGTCGATCGGCAACGGGCTCAATTTCGGCGGACCCTATGTCGGCCTCTTTGCCACGCGCACCAAATATGTGCGCCAGATGCCGGGCCGTCTCTGCGGCGAAACGGTGGACGCCGAAGGCAAGCGCGGTTTCGTGCTGACGCTTTCGACCCGCGAGCAGCATATCCGCCGCGAAAAGGCGACGTCAAACATCTGCACCAATTCCGGTCTCTGCTCGCTCGCCTTCACGATCCATCTCTCGCTTCTGGGCGAAGACGGCTTCAAGCGGCTGGCGCGCATCAACCACGCGAATGCCGTGAAACTTGCCGAGGGACTTTCCTCGGTGAAGGGCGCTGAAGTTCTGACCAAGAGCTTCTTCAACGAATTCACGCTGGCGCTGCCGAAGCCTGCGGCTGCCGTCATCGACGCGCTGGCCGACAAGGGCGTCATCGGCGGTGTGCCGGTGAGCCGTCTCATTCCGGGCGATGCCTCGCTTGAAAATCTCATGCTCGTCGCCTCGACCGAAATCAACACCGATGGCGACCGCGCCTCATATGTAAATGCGCTGAAGGAGGTGCTGTGATGTCGGGCATGAACAAGCAGGGCCGTTCCACGGGCGTCGGCGAAGCGGGCGCGGCGAGCATTGAAACCTATACCGGCAATCGCGGCCTGCGCCTCGAAGAGCCGTTGCTGTTCGAACTCGACAATCCCGGCGCCTGCGGCGTCGATCTGGACGAGCCGGACACATTCACGCCGCGCCTCGGCAATCTTGAGCGCAAGAGCCGCATCGGCCTGCCGGGCATTTCCGAACCGGACGTGATGCGCCATTACGTGCGCCTGTCGCGCAAGAACTATTCGATCGACGCCGGGCTCTATCCGCTGGGCTCCTGCACCATGAAGCACAATCCGCGCCTCAACGAAAAGATGGCCCGCCTGCCGGGCTTCGGCGACGTGCATCCCTTGCAGCCGGTGAAGACCGTGCAAGGCGCGCTCGAATTGATGGACACGCTCGCCCATTGGCTGAAGGAACTGACCGGCATGCCCGCCGTCGCGCTCTCGCCCAAGGCCGGCGCGCATGGCGAGCTTTGCGGCATGATGGCGATCCGCGCCGCGCTGGTCGCGCGCGGCGAGGCCGCGACGCGCACGCGCATCCTCGTGCCGGAATCGGCGCATGGCACCAATCCGGCGACCGCTGCGCTCCTCCAGTACAAGGTCGACGCCATTCCTGCGACGGCGGAAGGCCGCGTCGATCTCGCCGCCTTCAAGGCGAAACTCGGACCCGACGTTGCGGCGATCATGCTGACCAATCCGAACACCTGCGGATTGTTCGAGCGCGACATCATGGAAATCGCCGACGCCGTTCATGCGGCAGGCGCCTACTTCTATTGCGACGGCGCGAACTTCAACGCCATCGTCGGCCGCGTGCGGCCCGGCGATCTGGGCGTCGACGCCATGCATATCAACCTGCACAAAACTTTCTCGACGCCGCACGGCGGCGGCGGGCCGGGCGCCGGTCCCGTCGTGCTGTCGGAGGCGCTGGCGCCCTTCGCGCCGCTGCCATATGTGGTGCATGGCAAGGACGGCTTCAGCCTCGTCGAGACGAACGCCGAAGCCAAGGCGGATGGCGCGCATCCCTTCGGGCGCATGGTCGCTTTCCACGGCCAGATGGGCATGTTCGTCCGCGCTCTGGCCTACATGATGAGCCACGGCTCGGACGGGCTGCGCCAGGTCGCGGAAGATGCGGTGCTGAACGCGAATTACATTCTGGCGTCGCTGAAGAACGATCTCTCCGCGCCCTTCGAAGGCCCCTGCATGCATGAGGCGCTGTTCGACGACCGCTTCCTGAAAGGCACCGGCGTCGAAACGCTCGACTTCGCCAAGGCGATGATCGACGAGGGCTATCACCCGATGACCATGTATTTCCCACTGGTCGTCCACGGCGCGTTGCTGATCGAGCCGACCGAAACGGAATCGAAGCAGACCCTCGATCAGTTCATCGGCGCGCTGAAACATCTCGCCGCCGCGGCCAAGGGCAACGACAAGTCGCTCTTCACCGGCGCGCCGCATTTCGCGCCGCGCCGCCGCCTTGACGAAACGCTGGCCGCCCGCACGCCCGTGCTGCGCTGGCAGAAGGAGCCGCCCAAGGCCGCGGCCGAGTAGCGGTTCGGAGACGATGGACGAAAGCCGGTTCATTGCGCTCGCTCTTGAAAACCCGATCCACCGCGCCATTCTCGACCGGCTGCCGTTGCTCGCCCTGCCGGACGCATGGCTCGTCTCCGGTTCGCTTTTTCAGACGGTCTGGAATGGACTGACGGGGCGCGCGCCCGGTTACGGCATCAGG
>DASVNC010000367.1:0-4282 GCA_036384055.1 Parvibaculum sp. | reverse complement strand
CGTGGCGTGCGCTGGTTCGCGCCGTCTGGCCTTATGGTTCCCCGGCCTTTCCGGCGGGCGCTCTTGCCTTTTCCGTCGTGCTGGGACTGACCGTCGGCTTCACCTCGCCGGCCACCATGACCGCTCTCGGCATCTCCGCTTCGGCGGGGACCGCGACGGCCTCTGCTTCCGCCGCCTCCGGAACGGCGGGCGATCAGCTCGTCGCGCTGGCGCTTGCCGACAATGATTACCCCGAGGAATGGAAGCAATGAGCGACACATCTTCGACACCGGCGAAGGACAGCGCGCGCCGCTGGATCGGCCCGGCTCTGCTGATTTCGCTCGTCATCAATCTCTTCCTCGTCGGCCTGATCGGTGCGGCGATGGCACATCGTCCCCGGCTGCATCAGGGCGAGTTCGGCCCGCCGCAGCCTTTTTTCGGCATGATGCACAAGGGCGTCGCCGGTCTGCCGCCGGACGACCGCGCCGCGGTGCGCGACATGATGCTGCATGAGTTTCCGATCATCCGGCCCTATTTCGCGCGCATCGACCAGACGCGCCGCGATTTGGCCGTCACCATCGGCACCGAGCCCTTCGACGCGGCCAAGGTCGCGGCTGCCTTCGCCAAGGTCGATGCGGCGCAAGCCGAGATGATCCAGGCGACACGTGCCGCCATGATCGCCGGTTTCGGCAAGATGTCGCCCGAACAGCGTGGCCGCATCGCTGCGATGATGCGCAAACAGGCCGACCGCCGCCTGGGAAATGGCGGGCAGGACGGGCCCCCGCTGCCGGATGGGAACATGCCGCCGGAAGGCGATCTCCCGCCGCATTGATCGGGTAAGCTGGCTCCTTGCACGGAGCGAGGAGGCCCGATGACCTGGTATCACGACAGCATGTACAACGCGGGCGCGCCCGCGGGCAGTTTCTGGGAAGACGATGCGCCGCCGCTGGCCGCCCGCGTCGATCTGGGACCGCTGCCGGCGGCGCCCGGCGACATCACATGTGACGTCGCCATTATCGGCGGCGGCTATACGGGTCTTTCGGCGGCGCTGCATCTTGCGCGCGACCATCATCTCGACGTGCGCCTTCTCGAAGCGGGTCCGCTTGGCTGGGGCGCGTCGGGCCGAAACGGTGGCTTCTGCACCTTGCCGCCCTCCGGCCTTTCGCTGGCGCAGCTCATCGCCCGCTACGGCGAAGACGAAACACGCCGGTTCATCGCCTCGCAGGTCGAGGCTGTCGAGCTTGTGCAGTCGCTGGCCCGCGACGAGGCCATTGATATTCGTGCGCAAGGCGACGGCATCCTCCATGTCGCCCACGCGCCGTCGCGCTTCCATGATCTGGAAGAAGAAGCGGCTTTGCTCGGCGGCAAATTCGGTCTGCCGGTTGAGCTCCTGTCGCGCGAGGAAGTCGCCGAACGGGAATATGACTCGACCGAGCAATTCGGCGCGCTGCTGAATAAAGTCGGCTTCGGTCTCCATCCATTGCGTTTCGCCCGCGGTCTTGCCGCCGCCGCCGCGCGCCGCGGCGCCAAGCTGCATGGCCGGTCGCTCGTCCTGTGGCGTGAAAAGAGAGACGGCTGGCATCGCCTGATAACGAAAACGGGCTCAGTGCGCGCGCGCCGCATTCTGATCGCCACGAACGGCTTCACCCGCAACGAAATCTCGCCGGCATTATCGGCGCGCCTGATGCCGGTGCTGTCGAACATCGTCGTCACCCGTCCGCTGACGGACGACGAACTCGCCGCGCAAGGCTGGCGCACGGAACGGCCCTGTTCGAATACGAGGCGTCTGCTCTTTTATTACCGTCTTTTGCCCGACCGGCGTTTTCTTTTCGGCGCGCGCGGCGATCTGACCGGAAAGCCGAAGGACGGAGCGCGTATGCGCGCCGTGATGGAACGGCGTCTCGGCGAGGTTTTCCCGCATTGGCGCGCCGTTCCGACCACGCATTATTGGCGCGGTTTCGTTTGCATGACGGCGCGTCTGACACCGGCCATCGGTGAAATTCCCGGCGATCCGGGCACTTATTTTGCGCTTGCCTATCATGGCGATGGCGTTTCCGCCGCGCCCTGGGCGGGTCGGGCTGTCGCGCAACTCATTGGCGGCAAAGTATCATTTCAGGAAATACCGGCGCCTTTCCGGGGTATTCCGCCGCGCATCCCGTTTCCTTCGCTCAGACGCTGGTATCTGCGGGCCGCTCTCGGCTACTATAAGCACCAGGATAAATAATCAGTTTTGGAACCATGATGAGCGACCGCGAAAAACCGCGTGCCGATGGCCGCGCGACGTTGGCAGAGTTCAAGGCGTTCCTCGCCGAGAACGGCGACATCGATTATCTCGATGCCGTTTTCGTTGATATGTGCGGCACGGTTCGCGGCAAGCGGTTCCCGATTGAAGAGGCGGAAAAAGTCTTCACCTCCGGCGTGCAGATGCCGAAGTCGCTCTATTTCTTCGATGTGACGGGCGTCAACGAAGACATTCTCGGCATGGGGTTCTCCGACGGCGACCCGGACGGGCAGGGCCGTCCGATCTCCGGCTCCATCGTGCCCGTTCCCTGGGCTTCGATGAAGCAGGCCCAGGTGATGATGACGATGGAAAACGACGAGGGCGAGCCGCTCGAGCTTGAGCCGCGCGTCGTTCTCGCCAACGTCGCCGCGAAGCTGGCCGAGCTCGGCCTTCATGCGGTGTCCGCCTGCGAATTCGAATTTTATATTCTCGACCGCGAGCGCGACCGCAAGGGCCTGCCGCAGCCGCCGATCAATCCCGCGACCGGCCAGCGCGAAACCGCCAACGAAGTCTACGGCATCACCGAGCTCGACGGTTTCATGGGGCTGCTGAAGGACATCGACGAGGCCGCCGCCGCGCAGGGCGTGCCGGCATCGGGCGCCACCGCCGAATATGCACCCGGTCAATACGAAATCAATCTCAATCATGAGAGCGATGTGCTGCTCGCGGGCGATCACGCGATCATGCTGCGCCATCTCATCGGCGCCATCGCCCGCCGGCACAATTTCGTCGCCAGCTTCATGGCCAAGCCTTTCGTCGGCCAGACCGGCAACGGGCTTCATGTGCATTGCTCGGTTCTCGACGAGAAGGGCCGGAACATTTTCGACGACGGCTCGGACGAGGGCAGCGCGCGCTTGCGTCATGCCATCGGCGGCTTGCAGGCGACGCTCGGCGACGCGATGGCCTTCTTCGCGCCGAACCTCAATTCATACCGCCGCTTTGGGCCCAATCTCTTCGTGCCGGTGAACACCGCCTGGGGCTACAACAACCGCTCGGTCGCCTTCCGCGTACCGGCGGGCGCGCCCGAAGGCCGCCGCATCGAGCATCGTGTCTCAGGCGCCGACGCCAATCCCTATCTGGTGCTGGCCGCAATCCTCGCCGGCATCCACTACGGCATCGTCAACGAGATCGACCCCGGCGAACCCGCCGAAGGCAATGCCTGCGACAGCATGGACGAGAGCATCCCGTTCTTCCTGCCGAGCGCGCTGAAGCGCCTCAGGAACTCGAAGGTCATGCGCGAATATCTCGGCGAGCACTATGTCGACGTCTACGCCGAGACGAAGCTGCTGGAATATGAAAAATTCCAGCGCGCCATCTCACCGCTGGAATACGACTGGTATCTCTGAATACCGTCAGACGGGCAGGGTGAAGATCACCCGCGTGCCGACGCCTTCGGTGCTTTCGATGGTGAGCGTGCCGCCGTGAAGCTCGACGAGGGAGCGCGAGAGCGCGAGGCCGAGGCCTGTGCCCTTGTGTTTCTTCGAATGCTGGTTTTCGACCTGCTCGAAGGGCCGGCCGATCTTCGGCAGCGCATGAGCCGGAATGCCGATGCCGCTGTCCTCGACCGCAATGGTGACGAGACCGCCTTCCGCGCCGCCGCGCACCTTGATGTTGCCGCCCGCCGGCGTGAATTTGATGGCGTTCGACAGCAGGTTCAGCAGCACCTGTTTGATCGCCCGCTTGTCGGCTTCGACCTTCGGCAGCGGTCCGACTTCATTGACGATCTTCACCGAGGCGATTTCGGCGCGGCCGGACACGAGCCGCAGCGACTCGTCGATGACATTCGAAAGCTCGGTCGGCTGCTTTTCGAGCGTCATGCGTCCGGCTTCGATCTTCGACATGTCGAGAATGTCGTTGATCAGTTCGAGCAGGTGCTGGCCGCTCGAATGAATATCGTGCGCGTATTCTTTGTACTTCGGCGAGCCGAGCGGGCCGAACATGCCGGTTTCCATCATCTCCGAAAAGCCGATGATGGCGTTCAAGGGCGTCCGCAGCTCGTGGCTCATATTGGCCAGAAATTCC
>DASVNC010000366.1:0-9049 GCA_036384055.1 Parvibaculum sp. | reverse complement strand
GATCCGAAGGTGACGTTCCTCGTCGACTGCGCCGACGTGCCTTATCTGCTGCGCGGCTACTATGCCTGGAAAAACGGACTGCCGTTTTCCTGGCAGACCGCGATGCAATCCGCCGACGGTCCCGGCATGGACATTCGCTATTCGCCGAGCGGCAACATCGTTGTCGGGCGAAGTTCGGTGCCCGCAACCGCGTCGGGGGTCAGCGCCGTGCCGCTGCTGCTGGAAATCGTCAACACGGTTTCCTCCGCCATGTATCGCCGCAACGCGATGTCGGACAGCCGCACCATGTTCACCGACACCTATTCGCCGCGCCTCGACCGCAATGCGATCCGGCCGGGCAGCATCGCCTATGACGTGAACGGCCATGTCGCCACGGTCTGGCGGGTGGAGCCGAGCGGCCGCGTCCTGATCTTCTCGTCCCATCCCGACCACACGCTGGACCGCACGTTCGTCGGCCGCGAGTTCCTGCGCACCGGCCCCGAGCTCGGCTCCATCTTCCAGAACTGGCGGCCGATCAAGCTTGTCGGGGCGACGCGCCTGTCGAACGGAACACTGGTCGGCGGCCACATCGTCGGCGCGCTCAACGCTGAAATTCCGCAATTCTCTCTGGAACAATATACCGGCAATCCGCCGTCCAACCCGACGCTCTGGGCTATCGCGAAATTCAACAAGGATGGCGAGGATATGGATTTCTACACATATCTCCGCGCGCAGATGTCGATCGGCGAACTCGAATACCATCCCGTCGATGAAATCCACGCGATGATGCAGACGCTCTGTCAGGACATACGCGCCCGCAAGGAAGCGATCCGGATATCCCGCGAGGAGGGACACACGCAATTGATGCCGCAGCCGGACCGTCTGCCGCGCAACATTTACGGCACGGACGGCGTCTGGGAACTCTATTCGACACCTTCGCGCGACGCCCGCCTGAAGACCGCCTTCAAGGAGATGTACGACCAGACCCGCGAATTCATCCGCATGAAGGAAACGGATGCGCCGCGCCTGAGTTATCAGGGGACGGATATGCCCGGCGACATGTTGAAGGCCTACAACCAGGAAAACGCCGCCTGTCCGACGATCTATACGACGACAGACGGGCGCAAGGTGACGCTGACCATCGACGACGTCATCCACCGTCTCTTCAAGATGTCCTTCGATCCCTATCAATGTGTCGAGCGCCGCTGGGGCGCGACCGACGCGGCCGAGCTCTCCTCCTGTCCGGACACCGGCGATAAGGCCCGCTGGTACGAGGCCGAGCAGAAGCTCCGCAACCAGATCGACCGGACTTACGATGTCGAAATGGATTCGACGGCGGCCCAGCTTGAATCAGGCCCCTGGGGGCTGGATTCGGGCAGGGGGGTCGAAAGCCCTCCCGAAGTCGATGTGAAAGCCTATCTGGAGGGGCTGATATCGAGGCGGGCGGCGCAGAACTGAGCGGGGCGGCCTGCGCCATTCCGTCTCTGCTTCGTGAACCGGCGCTCGTTGCCAATGCCCCGGCGACCCCCTAATACTTGGGCCCTTCTTATTTGCCCGGCGGCGCTGATTTGCCGGGCCTGCCCAAGGTCTCCCAGCCGCCATGCGCCTTTCGAAATACTTCCTGCCGACGCTCAAGGAAAACCCCTCAGAGGCGCAGATCGTCTCGCACCGCCTGATGCTGCGTGCCGGCATGATTCGCCAGAGCAGCGCCGGCATCTACACCTGGCTGCCGCTGGGCTTCGCGGTCTTGCGCAAGATCGAGCAGATCGTCCGCGAGGAGCAGGAGAAGGCTGGCGCCGTCGAGCTGCTGATGCCGACCATCCAGTCCGCCGACCTCTGGCGCGAGACCGGGCGTTACGACGCCTATGGTCCGGAGATGCTGCGCATCACCGACCGGCACGAGCGCGAGATGCTCTATGGGCCGACCAACGAGGACATGATTACCGATCTGTTCCGCCAGAGCGTGAAGTCCTATCGCGATCTGCCGCTGAACCTCTTTCACATCCAGTGGAAGTTCCGCGACGAGGTGCGCCCCCGTTTCGGCGTCATGCGCGGCCGCGAATTCCTGATGAAGGATGCCTATTCCTTCGACATCGACGCGGATGCCGCGCGGCGTTCCTACAACCGCATGTTCGTCTCCTATCTGCGCACCTTCGCGCGCATGGGCCTGACGGCGATCCCGATGGCGGCCGAGACCGGCCCCATCGGCGGCGATCTGAGCCACGAGTTCATCATTCTGGCGGAGACGGGCGAATCCGAAGTCTTCCTCCATAGCGATCTCTTGGCGCTGCCGGCGCCCGGTCCCGAGATCGGTTACGACGACGATCTCGCGCCGGTCATCCGCCGCTGGACCGATCTCTACGCCGCGACCAGCGACGTGCACGACGCCGCGCGTTTCGATGCCGAGGTGCCGGAAGCCAAGCGCATGCGGGCCCGCGGCATCGAAGTCGGCCAGACCTTTTATTTCGGCAGCAAATACTCAAAGCCGATGAATGCCGCCGTGGCGCTTCCCGATGGCACGCAGGCGCCCATCGAGGGCGGCTCCTACGGCATCGGCGTTTCGCGCCTCGTCGGCGCGATCATCGAGGCGAGCCACGACGATAACGGCATTATCTGGCCGGAGCCCGTCGCGCCCTTCAAGGTCGGCCTCATCAATCTGAAGTCGGGCGACAAGGATACGGATGCGGCCTGCGAAGACGCTTACGCCAAGCTCACCGCCGCAGGTGTCGATGTTCTCTATGACGACACCGACGAGCGCGCCGGCGGCAAGTTCTCGAACATGGACCTGATCGGCCTTCCCTGGCAGCTCGTCATCGGGCCGCGCGGATTGAAAAGCGGCACGGTCGAATTGAAGAACCGCAAGAGCGGCGAGCGCAGCGAAATGACCGCTGAAGCGGCGCTGAAAAAGCTCACAAGCTGAGCGGATCGACGAAGTCGGGCTGGGGCCGGACGAAGGACGGAAAATGACAGAGGCCGCGCAAGCCACGGGCGTCCACCCACGAGGCAGAGGCAAGGGCCGTGCTTTCGGCGCATTCGAATGGCTGCTCGCCATGCGCTATCTGCGCGCCCGCCGTCGTGAGGGTTTCATCTCGGTGATCGCGGGCTTCTCCTTTCTCGGCATCATGCTCGGTGTCGCCACGCTCATCATCGTCATGTCGGTGATGAACGGCTTCCGCGCCGAACTGCTGGGCCGCATTCTCGGCGTCAACGGCCACATGTTCGTGCGCGGCGTCACCTCCTATGTGACGGACTTCGACACGGTCTCGGCCAACATCGAAAAGCTGCCCGGCGTGGTCAGCGCCATACCGATGGTCGAGGGCCAGGTCATGGCGTCCAGCCGCGGCAACGCCCAAGGCGCGCTGGTGCGCGGGATGCACGAGAAGGATTTGAAGCGTCTCACCGTCGTCTCCGATCATCTGACCGCGGGCACGCTGGACGGCTTCGACAGTGGCGGCGCCGTTGCTGTCGGTTCGCGCCTGGCCAAGAACCTCAATCTGACGCTTGGCGATAACATCACGCTGCTCTCGCCGCGCGGCGCGATCACGCCCTTCGGCACGGCGCCCCGCGTCAAGGCCTATCGCATCGCCGCGATCTTCGAAATCGGCATGTCGGAATATGATTCCAGCTTCATCTTCATGCCGCTGCCCGAGGCGCAGGATTATTTTCGCACCGCCGAGGGCGTGACCGCGCTCGAAGTGAAGGTGAAAGACCCCGACCGCGTCAACGAGCTGGTTCAGCCCGTCGTGGAAGCCGCCGGACCCTGTTGCGACGTCATCACCTGGCAGGAGACCAACCGCAGTTTCTTCAGCGCGTTGCAGGTCGAGCGCAACGTGATGTTCCTGATCCTGACGCTGATCCTGATCGTCGCCGCGCTCAACATCGTCTCCGGCCTCATCATGCTGGTGAAGGACAAGGGTCGCGACATCGCCGTCCTGCGCACGATGGGGTCGACGCGCGGTTCGGTCATGCGTGTTTTCTTCATCTCCGGCGCCTCCATCGGCGTCCTCGGCACACTGGCGGGCTTCGGTCTCGGCACGCTCTTCTGCCTCAATATCGAAACGTTGCGGCAGTTCCTGTCCCACCTCACCGGCACCGAGCTTTTCTCGCCGGAGATTTATTTCCTCAGCCACATGCCTGCCGAAATCGACGTCGGCGAAGTCGTCGCGGTTGTCGGCATGGCGCTCGGGCTTTCATTCGCGGCGACGCTCTATCCCGCGTGGCGCGCCGCTTCGCTCGATCCGGTCGAAGCCCTGAGGTACGAGTGATGGCGAACGGCGTGGGCGGCGAAAATCCGGTTCTGAGCCTGCGCGGGATCACCCGCGTCTACCGGCAAGGTCTGGCCGAACTGAAAGTCTTCGAGCAGGCGTCGATCGACATCTGGTCGGGCGAGATCGTTGCACTGGTCGGTCCGTCCGGCTCGGGTAAATCCTCGCTCCTGCACATCGCCGGGCTTCTCGAAGCGCCGGATGCGGGCGAGGTCGTGATCGCCGGCCGCGACTGCGTGGCGCTGCGCGACAATCTGCGGACCGCCGTCCGCCGCCGCGAGCTTGGATTTGTCTACCAGTTCCACAATCTGCTGGCCGAGTTTTCCGCCATCGAGAACGTCATCCTGCCGCAGATGATTGCAGGCGTGCCGCGCAAGGCCGCCGCTGAATTTGCGCAGTATCTACTGGAGCGCATGGGCCTCGGCGACCGCGCCACCCATCGCCCGGCCGAACTTTCGGGAGGCGAGCAGCAGCGTGTCGCCATCGCCCGCGCGCTGGCCAACCGCCCGCGGGTGCTTCTCGCCGACGAGCCGACCGGCAACCTCGATCCGAAGACCGCAAGGATGGTCTTCAACGAGCTGTTGAACATCTGCCGGACGCAGGGCGTCGCCGCGCTGGTCGCAACCCACAATCTCGATCTTGCCGGCCACATGGACCGGATCGTCCTTCTGCATGAAGGCCGTCTGCTTGAAGGCGCCGATCTGACCGCGTCGGGCTATCAGAGCCTCTGAGCCAATCAATCGATTGAATCGAACGATATGACCGTTCCAATGCGTTGGACCTGAACGGTCGCGCGTCCCAATCTCCGGACAGAGCCCCGATCCCCGGAGATTGTCATGCCCGCAAACGAAGCTGCCGTCGTCGCCCCTGAGGCCGTCTCGTCTGAAGCGCGCGCCTCCTGGATCGCCCATACTGCGCCCGGCATTCTCCTCACCGCCTGCATCGCCATTGTCGGCACCGTTCTCCACCGCGTTCCAGGCTTCGGAAGCCTGAGCCCGCTCATCCTCTCCATCGTCATCGGCATGGCGTTCCACAATCTTCTGGGAACGCCCGCAAGGGCGAAGGCAGGCGTCGTCTTCTCGCTGCGCCGTGTGTTGCGCGCTGCGATCGTCTTGCTCGGCCTGCAACTGACGGCTGGCCAGATCGCGGGCGTTGGCATCGACGGCATCCTCGCGACGGTTCTGACGCTCGCCTCGACCTTCCTGTTCACGCTATGGGTCGGCAGCCGCCTCGGCATTGCCCGGCCGCTGGTTGCGCTGATTGCAGCCGGAACCTCGATCTGCGGCGCCTCGGCCGTCGTCGCCGCCAATGCCGTCGTCGACGGGGCCGACGAAGATGTCGCCTATGCCGTGGCGACCGTGACTGTCTTCGGCTCGCTTTCGATGGTGCTGTTTCCGCTCCTCAATACCGTCCTGCATCTCGCGCCCCGCGCTTACGGCCTGTGGGCGGGCGCATCCATTCACGAAATCGCGCAGGTCGTGGCCGCCGCTTTTCAGGACGGTCAGAACGCCGGTCATTTCGGCACCATCGTCAAGCTGACCCGCGTGCTGATGCTGGCGCCGGTCGTGCTGTTGCTCGCTTTCTTCTGGGATCGCGGTCGGGGCAAGGCTGTCAGCCGCCGCGGGGGAACGACGCCGTGGTTTGCCTTCGGCTTCCTCGCGATGGTCGGCTTGAATAGCGTCCTTCCGATTTCCGCGGAAATGCATACCGGTGCGGGCACGCTGACCACCTTCATGCTGGCTATGGCTCTGGCGGCTATGGGGCTGGAAACCGATATCCGTAAGCTGAAGGCCAAGGGCCTTCGCCCGCTGCTGCTCGGCGCATCGTCATGGATTTTCATCACCTGCTTCGGTCTGGCGATGGCGACGCTCGCCATGTAATGCTCCAGCGCGTCTGATCGTTTCCGCGAAGGCCCATCCGTGACCCTCGAGCAGTTGCGCATATTCGTTGCCGTCGCCGAACGCGAGCATGTCACCCGTGCCGCCGGGGCGCTTGGCCTGACCCAGTCGGCCGTCAGCTCGGCCATCGCCGCTCTCGAAGCGCGCCACGACACACGGCTTTTCGATCGCGTCGGCCGCCGCATCGAGCTGACTGCCGCGGGACGCGAATTTCTGGTGGAGGCGCGTGCCGTCCTCGCCAGAGCTCACACCGCCGAAATGGTGCTGGGCGATCTCGGCACGCTCGCGCGCGGCACGCTCAACGTGCAGGCAAGCCAGACCATCGCCAGCTACTGGCTCCCGGCGCGGCTCGTCCGGTTCCGTAAGGCCTATCCGAAGATCGAGATAAGGCTCGCCGCCGGCAATACCGAAACTGTGTCCCGAGCCGTGCTGGAGGGCGCCGCCGATCTCGGCTTCGTCGAAGGCGCGATAAAGGACCCGTCGCTCGCCGCGGTGGAGGTCGGCAGCGACCGCCTCGTGCTGGTGGTCGGCGCCGGTCATCCGCTGGCGAACCGCAGGCGCATCGGCGTTCCGGAACTTACCGGGGTGGCCTGGGTCGTGCGCGAGGCGGGCTCGGGCACGCGCTCGGAAATGGAGGCGGCGCTGACCGCCTTGAAGGTGCCGATCCACGCCCGCGAGATTGCACTAGAACTTCCGTCAAACGAGGCGGTCCGGGCTGCGGCCGAGGAGGGGGCCGGCATCGCTGGCATGTCGGAACTCGTCGCGGCACAGGGCCTCCAGACCGGAACCCTGAAGCGCCTCGACGTCGAAATGCCCAGCAGGCCATTTCTGGCTCTCCGTCACAAGGAGCGACGGCTGAGCAAGGCGGCGGGTGCCTTGTTTGCGCTGTGCTTACCTCGCCAAAAGTCCCGGACTTCCTGAGTTTTCGGGCACATGCGGTTTCGCTGCCGGACGCCTATTGACAAGACGGAACAAAAAAGGAACACTCTGAAATAGAACATTCCATGAACGGAGGTCCATCATGACCAGGCTCATTGCGGCGGCGTCAAAATCGGAAGCACGTTTCTGGGTGCAGGATCTGGCGGCACTGGTGTCCATCGGCGCGTTCATCTGGGTGGCGGGCACCTGGGCGGCCATCGCGCAGGCGGCGTTGGTCGGCTGATCTGTTCTTGTCCACAGGTTTGGGTGGCGGCGGATGGCCCGCGCTGCCACGCCGGACGTGACAGAGGCGGCGAGGCCCCGGACAATGATGCCCATGCCCGACTCACCCCGTTTCGTCCACCTGCGCCTCCATTCAGCCTATTCGCTGCTGGAGGGGGCGATCCGCGTCAAGGACATCGCCAAGCTCTGCAAGGCGGACGATATGCCGGCCGTCGCGCTGACGGATGCGGGCAACCTGTTCGGGGCGCTCGAATTCTCCGAGGCGATGGCTGAAGCGGGAATCCAGCCGATCGTAGGCGTCACGCTTCCCATTCTGCTCGAAGAAGGCGACGAGCCGGGCAGGGGGCCGCGCCGCGAAGTCTCCGGCATGTTGGCGCTGCTGGCCAAGGATGAGACCGGCTACGAAAATCTGATGAAGCTTTCGAGCCGCGCCTTCCTCGAACCCGCGGCGGGCGATTTCCCGCATGTCTCTCTCGACCGCCTCGCCGAGTTCTCGGACGGCCTCATCTGCCTCACCGGCGGCCCCGGCGGCATCGTCGACCGCTATCTGGCGGGCGGCCAGCGTCCGGCGGCGGAAGAGCTTCTTCTCCGTCTGAAGTCGATCTTCGGCGACCGCCTCTATGTCGAGCTGCAGCGCCACGGCCTCGATGTCGAACTGCGCAATGAAGGCGCATTGATCGATCTGGCCTATACGCATGAGTTGCCGCTCGTCGCCACCAACGAGCCATACTTCGCCAAGGAAGAAGAGTTCGAAGCCCATGACGCGATGATCTGCATCGCCGAGGGCGCCTATGTCGTGCAGGCAAACCGGCGCCGCCTGACGCCCGATCACCGCTTCAAGTCGCAAGCCGAGATGGCCGCGCTCTTCCGCGATCTGCCTGAAGCGATCGAGAACACCATCGAGATCGCGCGCCGTTGCGCCTACCGGCCCCGCACGCGCAAGCCCATCCTGCCGAAGTTCAGCACCGAGGTCGGCGAGTCGGACGAATTGCGCCGTCAGGCGGAAGAGGGGCTGACGGCGCGTCTGGCGGTGGGCGAAGCCGTCGCATCGGAGGAAGAATACCGGGCCCGGCTCCGCTTCGAGCTTGACGTTATCATCAAGATGGATTTCCCCGGCTACTTCCTCATCGTCGCCGACTTCATCAAATGGGCAAAGGCGCAGGGCATTCCGGTCGGTCCCGGCCGCGGCTCGGGCGCGGGCTCGGTCGTTGCCTGGGCGCTCACCATCACCGACCTCGATCCGCTGCGCTTCGGTCTCCTCTTCGAACGCTTCCTCAACCCCGAGCGCGTCTCGATGCCGGACTTCGACATCGACTTCTGTCAGGACCGCCGCGACGAGGTGATCCGCTACGTGCAGAAGCGCTACGGCTACGATCAGGTCGCGCAGATCATCACCTTCGGAAAGCTGCAGGCTCGCGCCGTGCTGCGCGACGTCGGCCGCGTGCTCCAGCTGCCCTACGGACAGGTCGACCGGCTATGCAAGATGGTGCCGAATAATCCGGCCGCGCCCGTCACGCTCGCCGAAGCGATCAAGGGCGAGCCGCGTCTGCAGGAGGCGCGTGACGCCGAGGAAGCCGTCGCCAAGCTCCTTGAAATCGGCCAGCGCCTAGAAGGTCTCTACCGCCACGCCTCGACCCATGCGGCGGGCGTCGTCATCGGCGACCGACCGCTCGACGAGCTCGTGCCGCTCTACCGCGATCCGCGCTCCGACATGCCGGTGACGCAGTTCAACATGAAATGGGTCGA
>DASVNC010000365.1:0-9395 GCA_036384055.1 Parvibaculum sp. | reverse complement strand
CGTGGTGCCCGGCGACCGCGTGGCCGCCTTCATGCCGAACTGCCCCGAGACCGTCATCGCCATGCTGGCGGCGACGAGCCTTGGCGCGGTCTTCTCTTCCTGCTCGCCGGACTTCGGCGTGCGCGGCGTTCTCGACCGTTTCGGCCAGATCGCGCCGAAAGTGCTCGTCGCCTGCGACGGCTATCGTTACGCCGGAAAAACGCTGTCGAGCCACGACAAGCTCGCCGAAATCATCCCCGGTCTGACAAGCCTCGAACACGTCGCCATCGTGCCCTTCATCGGCGAAGGCCCCAAGGCGCTGCCGAAGGCCGAAGACTGGGCCGCGCTTCTGGCCGGCGTGCCGGCAGCGCCGCTGACCTTCGCGCGCCTGCCGTTCCACCATCCGCTCTACATCATGTATTCGAGCGGCACGACCGGCGTGCCGAAATGCATCGTGCATTCGGCCGGCGGCACGCTTCTCCAGCATCTGAAGGAGCAGAAGCTCCACTGTGACCTGAAGCCGGGCGAAGTGCTGTTCTACTTCTCGACCTGCGGCTGGATGATGTGGAACTGGCTGGTCTCCGGCCTTGCCGCCGAGGCGACGTTGGCGCTCTTCGACGGGTCGCCCTTCGCGCCGAACGAGCGCGTGCTGTTCGATTATGCTGACGCGGTGAAATTCGACATCTTCGGCACCTCGGCGAAATTCATCGATGCGGTGAAGAAGTCGGGGCTGAAACCGCGCGAGACGAACGATCTTTCCTCCGTTCGCATGATGCTGTCGACAGGTTCGCCGCTGGTGCCCGAAAGCTTCGATTTCGTCTATGAGGACATCAAGAAAGACATGGCGCTCTGCTCGATCTCGGGCGGCACGGATATTCTTGCCTGTTTCGTCACCGGCTCGCCGCTGCTGCCGATCTGGCGCGGCGAAATCCAGTGCGCCGGTCTCGGCATGGCGACGGAAGTCTGGGACGAGGACGGCAAGCCTGTCGTCGGCGAGAAGGGCGAACTGGTCTGCACCGGGCCGTTCCCCTCCATGCCCATCGGCTTCTGGAACGACAAGGACGGCGCGAAGTACAACGCTGCTTACTTCGAGCGTTTTCCCGGTATCTGGTGCCACGGCGACTTCGCCGAAATCACCGCGCATGGCGGCTTCATCATTCATGGCCGCTCGGACGCGACGCTCAATCCGGGCGGCGTGCGCATCGGCACGGCGGAAATCTATGCGCAGGTCGAACAGCTTCCGGAAATTCAGGAAGCGATCGCCATCGGTCAGGATTTCGAGGGCGACGCCCGCGTCGTGCTTTTCGTCGTGATGAAATCGGGCGTCGCGCTCGACGATGCTTTGCAGGCGAAAATCAGAAAGCGCATCCGCGAAGGCGCATCGCCCCGGCACGTGCCGGCCAAGATCGTGGCGGTTGCGGATATTCCGCGCACCAAATCCGGCAAGATCACCGAGCTGGCGGTCCGCGACATCGTCCACGGACGACAGATCAAGAATGCCGAGGCCCTGGCGAACCCCGAGGCGCTGGAGCTTTTCCGCGATCTGCCGGAACTGCGAAGCTGATTATTCGCGCAGCATCGGCGAGAGCGGCTTGTTGAAGGCCCGGATTCCTGCGCCCGCGGCGGCGGCAATGGCGGCGATCATCAGGAAGAAATGCACCTTGTCCATGCCGCTCCAGTAGCTGCCGAGCCAGCCGGCGATGAAATTGCCGGTGAAGCTCGTCGCCAGCCAGACGCCCATGATGAGCGAGAGCATGCGCGCCGGGGCGATCTTCGAGACGAGCGAGAGGCCGATCGGCGAGATGTAAAGCTCACCGGCGGTGACGACGGCAAAGTAGAAAAAGAGCCAGAGCCAGCTCGCCTTGCCATCCGTACCCGCCTCGAGCGCCGCGGCGACCATGACGAGATTGGCGAGCGCCACGCCGAAGCAGCCGAAGGCCATCTTTGTCAGGGTCGAAGGTTCGGCGCCGCGCCTGGCTTGCCGCGCCCACAGGGAAACGACGAAGGGCGTGAAGACGAAGATCATGAACGGATTGAACGCAAGGAAGAGCGTCGCCGGAACTTCTCCGCGCCAGCCGAAAAGGTTGAAGGCGCGGTCCGTATAGTCCGATGCCCAGAGCGTGATGGTATTTCCCTGCTGCTCATAGGTCGCCCAGAAGAAGGTCGTCAGCACGCAGAGCACGAGCAACGCCCGGATGCCGGACCACTCCTCGCCGGTCAGCGGCTTCGCTTCGCGCTGTTCCGCCCGCGCCTTGTGCAACTCGTCGTGCGGCAGGTTGCGCGAGGCATAGAGATAGATCAGCAGCCCGATCACCATGCCGATGCCCGCCGCGGCAAACCCGTAGTGCCAGCCGGCTTCCTCGCCAAGCGTGCCGCAGACGAGAGGCGCGAAGAAGGCGCCGAGATTGATCCCGACATAGAAGATCGAATAGGCGCGGTCGCGGCGCGGATCGCCCGGTGCATAAAGGCCGCCGACCTGCGTCGAGATATTGGGCTTGAAGGCGCCGTTGCCGAGAATGAGCGTGAACAGCGCCAGCAGAAAGAGCGGCTGGAAGGCCATCATGAAATGTCCGGCGGCCATCAGCGCCGCGCCGAGAATGACGGTGCGCCGCTGGCCGAGCACGCGGTCGGCGAGAATGCCGCCGACGATCGGCGTCAGATAAACGAGTGCCGTGTAGGAGCCGTAAATCTGCGAGGCGAGCGGCTGCACGTCGAGGGGGCCGAAGATCGCTTCCAGCACTCTCTTCATCGTTCCAAAGCCGAGCACCGTTTCCACCTGACCCGGCAGAAAAAGATATTTGACCATGTAGAGGACGAGCAGCGAACGCATCCCGTAATAGGAAAATCGCTCCCACATCTCGGTCGCAAAAAGGAACGTCAGTCCGCGCGGGTGGCCGAACAGATCGCCGGCCTGGGCGGATGCGGCCGAGGCGGGCAGGGGCGCGGAAGAAGACGTCATTTCGGGGATACTTTCTGGCGGAGAACGATGCGTCCGAGAGTTTTCAAATGGCCGGAGGCCGCCTCATGCGCCGCCCGCTCCATGTCGCGGTAGCAGCCGACCACGCGGGCGCCAAGCGGCGTGAGTTCAGCGCCGCCGCCCGCCTTGCCGCCGTGCTTGGCGGCCACCAGCGGCTCGCGGAAGGCCTGATTGAGGCTTTCGACCAGCAGCCAGGCCCGGCGGTAGGACATGTCCATCGCGCGCCCCGCCGCCGAGATGGAGCCCTTTTCGGCAACCAGCTCCATCAGCCGCACCTTGCCGGGGCCAAGCGCGCCCTGTTCGCCGAAATCGACCCTGAGCGTCAGCTCGGCTTGCGCCGCCCCGCGGCCGGGGGCACCCGTCAGCCGTGTGACGCCCCGCCGCGTCGTTTCCCTGGTCGATGCCCGGCTCATCTCCGCACCTTTCCCCGCTTCCCTTTTGCGGGCTCCCCGTAGTCGCAATGACACTTTCATATTGTGGGCACATTGCGGGCACATGGCGGGAGCCTGCCGCCGGCAATGATAGGATGCAGGCGCGGCGAGCGCCATGAGGCGAAGATCATGTCCCCAGACCCGCGGCCCTCTTTATCCACTCTTTTGACGGAGCTTGAGGCATTTATGCCGACAAGCGCATGACCTTCGACCGGCCGAAATTTCATGTCTCGACCACGACCGCCGATGCAGGCTAGATGTGGCGGGCGTGGCCAGCTCTTTGGCGGCGATTGGACGTTCCCATCAACCGGATGAGGCTTGAACTTGGCTGATCCATTGAAGACATGGCACGAAATCGCCATCGGCGGCGACTTCGACAGCCTCGACCGCCTGCTTGCCGATGATGCCATTTTCGATTCGCCCATCGTCCACACGCCGCAGGTCGGCAAGGCCATTGCGGCGATCTATCTGAAAACCGGGCTCCAGGTTCTCAGCAAGGAGACCTTCCGCTATGTCGGCGAGTGGAGGAGCGAAAATTCGGCCGTTCTCGAATTCGTCAGCGAAGTCGATGGCGTCAGGATCAACGGCATCGACATGATCCACTGGAACGACGCAGGCCTTGTCACCCGTTTCAAGGTGATGGTGCGGCCGCTGAAAGCAGTCAACATGCTGCACAAGAAAATGGGCGAGGTGCTCGCCGCCGCGGGCTGAGAGCCGTTTATCTCTCGAAGCCCTCGATGAAATTGACGATGCGGTCGAGCGTTGCGCCATCCTGCGCGATGAGGCGGTGTCCGAGGCCATCCGCCAGCGCCAGTTTTGCGCCCGGCCACAGACGCTTGAGCGTCTGCGAGTTTTCCGGCGGGCACTCTTCGTCGTCCAGCGAATGCACGAAGAGCGCCTTGGCCGTCATTTCGCCGGCTGCCTTTTCCAGATCGTAGACGACGGGCGAGGGCCCTTCGCGCTCGGCATGAAGGGCCGCCGCCCGGGCGACGATCTCCGGCGGCACACCCCGGCGCTCAACGCGCTTCCAGCGGTCAGCAATCTTGATGCTTGGCGGCGCGATCAACGCCGCGCGGCCGACGGCAAGACCGTCCGACATGGCGAAAATGCTGACCGGACAGCCGAAGGAATGCGCCACGATGGAATCGATCGGTCCCATCGCCTCGGCGACAGCGCGGACCGCCGCGCTGGCCGAAGCGATGGAGGGATCGTTTGCCGGAGAAAAGCCGTGACCCGGCAGGTCGAGGGCGACGACGGCCCGGCCGATCTCGCGGAACTTGTCGGCGAGTGCGCCCCAAAGACAGTTGTCGTCTTCCCATCCGTGAACCAGCAGCGTCGCCGGCCCCTTGCCGAGCCGCCACGCCATGACGCCGCCAAAGGCCGTCGCGATCTCCCGCTCCTCGGCGTCGCGCAGCGCCTCGGCGAGCCGGGGGCGGACGCGGCGCTTGGGCACCGTTATCCGCTCGAGCAAAGCCTCGGCTTCCGCCTGCACTTCATCCGGGCTGAGATCGCTCATTCTGCCTGGCCCTCAGAAGCTGCCGATGAAATCCCGCTTGCCGATCTGGACGCCGCAATGACGCAGAATGTCGTAAGCGGTCGTCGCGTGGAAGTAGAAGTTCAGTGCGAAGATATGAAAGTAATACTGGCGTCCCGTGAGGGTCACGTCGTTGCCGCCGAGCTTCAGGTTGAAGTCGCGGTCTTCGGCGCCGTTGATCTGCTCGGGCGTAACGCTCTGCACGAAGGCGAGCGTCTTGGCGATGCGCGCCTTGAGTTCCGGAAGCGTCGTCTCGGTATCGGGATAGGAGGGGTTTTCAAGGCCCGTGAAGCGGGCGATGACGCCTTTCGCCTGATCGGTCATGATCTGGATCTGGTTCGACAGCGGCCGCATGTCGGGCGCAAGCCGGTAGTTGACGAGTACCGACCCGTCGATGCCGCGCGCTTCGCAATGCGCGATGGCCTTGTCGAGGACGGCGGAGATGCTGTTGAGCATCTGGACGATGGAGGGCACGGAGGCCTGATACATGGTAAGGGGCATTTCCGAAGTGTCTTTCTTGTCGGTCGTGTTTGATATTTCCCGCACCCTAGCATCCGGCCCCGGCTGCGCATCAAACTTTTCTTCCGCCCGCTTTCATGTTTTAAAGGCAGATGGCGTCGTGCTCCGATGCGCGAGCGGTCGATGCGTCAGGTCTGGAAGTCCACACGATGTCATACGACACCAAACTCACAAGGTTCGGCGGCCGCATCGTTATCGTCGGCTTCGGCAGCATTGGGCAGGGTGTCCTGCCCCTGCTGCTTCGCCACATCGACATGGGCGCGGGACGGATCGTCATCGTCACCGGCGACGAGCGGGGCCGCGCGGAGGCGGAAGCCCAGGGTATTCGCTTCGTCGTCGCGCCGCTGACCAAGGAGAATTACGCCGCCACGCTGACACCGCTGCTCGACGGCGGGGACTTTCTGCTTAACCTGTCCGTGGACGTGTCCAGCGTGGCGCTGATGGAGTTCTGCCGCCAGCGCGGCGCGCTTTATCTCGATACCTGCAATGAACCCTGGCCGGGCCGCTACACCGACAAGGCCCTGTCGCCTTCGCTGCGCTCGAACTACGCGCTGCGGGAACAGGCGCTGGCGCTGCGGGACAAATATGGCAGCGGCCCGACGGCATTGCCCACGCATGGGGCAAATCCCGGACTCGTTTCGCATTTCGTCAAGCAGGCGCTGCTCAACCTGGCGGCGGATACCAATCTCGCCGTGTCCCGGCCCCGGCGCCGCGCCGACTGGGCGGCGCTCGCCGCCGACCTCGGTGTCAGAACCATTCACATCGCCGAGCGCGACACGCAGGTTTCATCCGTGCCGAAGCGGGTCGGCGAATTCGTCAACACCTGGTCGGTGGATGGATTTGTAAGCGAAGGCGAGCAGCCGGCCGAACTCGGATGGGGCAGCCATGAACGGCATTTTCCCGCCGACGGGTCTCGCCACGCCTTCGGCTGCGACGCGGCGATCTATCTGGAACAGCCCGGCGCAGCCACACGCATACGAAGCTGGACCCCGGTCGAAGGGCCGTTTCACGGCTTTCTCATCACTCATGCCGAAGCGATTTCCATCGCCGACTATTTGACGCTTCAGGAAGGCGATGAGGTCAGTTACCGCCCCACCGTCCACTACGTCTACCATCCTTGCGATGCAGCGGTGCTGTCGATCCATGAGCTTGCCGGCAAGAACTGGCGGATGCAGAAGCAGAAACGCATCATCGTCGACGACATCGTCAGCGGCGCCGACGAGCTCGGCGTCCTGTTGATGGGACATGCCCGCAAATCCTACTGGTATGGATCGCGGCTTTCGATCGACGAAACGCGCCGCCTCGCGCCGTATAACAACGCCACCGGATTGCAGGTGACAGCCGCGGTTCTCGCGGGCGTCATCTGGGCGATGGAAAACCCCGACCGCTGGATCGTCGAACCGGACGAGATCGATTTCGAGCGCATCCTCGAAATCTGCAAACCCTATCTCGGCAAATTGACAGGCGCCTATGGAGACTGGACGCCGCTCACCGACCGCGAACGGCTTTTCGCCGAAGATCTTGATGCGGACGATCCCTGGCAGTTCAAGAACTTCCGCGTCGCCTGATAATTCGTAGCCGCCTGAATGTCTTTGGGGCTTGAATTCGCCTTCGGCCCGACGCCGGTCAGGGCTTTTTCAGAATGGCGACCGATTGCCAGAGCGGCTTGCCGCCCCAGGGCGCATCCTTGCCGTCGATGAACTCCAGCCGCTCATAGCCGAGGCGCTCGCACCAGATGTCTATGGCGGAGCGCTCCATGAACATATTCAGATGCACGCCCGGATTTTTGGTGTAGTTCGAGACGGTGGACTTGAAGGTGCCCCAGTGTGCGGGGTCGGCAAATTCGAGAAACGAAAATATCACGTGGCCGCCCGGCTTGAGCACCCGGCGCATGTCCCGCAGGTAAGAATAGCTTTCGGCTTGCAGCAGATGCGTGAAGACGCTGAACGCGCATGCAATGTCGAAAGACTGGGGCGGAGCGGGGATGTTCAGTTCCACATGCCGCTGGAACCTGTAGTTCGGCGGCGACTTGCTGGCCGCATAGTCGAGAAGCGCCTGCACGACGTCGGTGCCGAAATAGTCGATGCTGTATGCGTTGCCCAGCGCGTGCGCCAGCCGGCCGCTGCCGCAACCCAGATCGAAAACGCTTTGGCCGTCACGGAGCCCGGCATAGGCAAGGATGGCCATCTCGGTGGCGCCGACGGATTCATATGACCCGCCGACCGCCGTCGACATGGCCTCGTCGGCCGGGAGGTCTTTGACGAGCTGCGCGACGAGCGTTTCGTATTCTTCGACGAAGTGAAATCTTGTCATCTTGCCTGGCTCATTTTCCCGGGTCGCGGAGGATTTCCGAATTTCGGGCAACGATATGAGGTTGCCGCTTGTAGACAAAATCATTTCCGTATCGGGCGCGCCCCGTCGCCGCGCAGGGATCGTCCGTTACAACAAGGTCGTCCGTCGTCTAGCGCGGCCGCACGCCCTTGGTCGTGAATTTCTGGGTCTTGTGCTTCTGCCCGAGGCGCTTGCCTTCGCCGCCGCTGAGGCCTGTGCCGGCGGGCTGCCATGACGGGATGAGCTGATGCTTGCCGGGTCCGATGAGATCGGCGCGGCCCATGCGCTTCAGCGCCTCGCGCAGCAATGGCCAGTTCTCGGCATCGTGATAACGCAGAAAAGCCTTGTGCAGGCGGCGCTGCTTCAGCCCCTTGATCGTGTCGACCGGCTCCGAGGCGCCGCGCCGGATCGGCTTCAGCGAGTTCTTGCCCGAATGATACATGGCGGTTGCAATCGCCATCGGCGAGGGCAGGAAGGTCTGCACCTGATCGGCGCGATATTTGTTGCGCTTCAGCCAGAGGGCGAGGTTCATCATGTCCTCGTCCGTCGTGCCCGGATGGGCCGCGATGAAATAGGGAATGAGGAAGTATTCCTTGCCCGCTTTCTTCGCCGCATCGTCGAACATCTTCTTGAAGCGGTCATAGGCGCCGATGCCGGGCTTCATCATCTTCGAGAGCGGGCCCTGCTCGGTATGCTCCGGCGCGATCTTGAGATAGCCCCCGACGTGATGCGTGACGAGCTCCTTCACATAGGTCGGGCTCTCGACCGCGAGGTCGTAACGCACCCCCGATGCGACCATGACCTTCTTGATGCCGGGCAGCTCGCGCGCCTTGCGGTAAAGGCCGATCAGCGCCTCGTGGCTCGTGTTGAGATTCGGGCAGATCGCCGGATAGACGCAGGAAGGACGGCGGCACAGCGATTCCGTGCGCTCGTCCTTGCAGGCCATGCGGTACATGTTGGCGGTCGGGCCGCCGATGTCGGAAATGATGCCGGTGAAGCCTTCCACCTTGTCGCGGACGGTTTCGATTTCCTTGAGGATCGATCCTTCCGAACGGCTCTGGATGATGCGACCTTCATACTCGGTGATCGAGCAGAAGGAGCAGCCGCCGAAGCAGCCGCGCATGATCGTGACGGAAGTTTTAATCATGTCCCAGGCGGGAATCTTGGCGCCTGCATAGGAAGGATGCGGCGCGCGCGCATAGGGCAGGTCGTAAACGCCGTCCATCTCTTCGGTCGTCAGCGGAATGGGCGGCGGCGTCAGCCACAGTTCCTGCGTGCCGTGGCGCTGCACGAGACCGCGTGCATTGCCCGGATTGCTCTCCCGGTGAAGCACGCGGGAGGCGCGCGCATAGGTTTCGGGATCGGCCGCGACCTGCTCGTAGGAGGGAAGGCGCACGACGGTCGGCTCGTTGCGGATGCGCCCGCCTTCATCGGCGGCATCGACATCGTCGGCGTGAGCTTCGACCCAGCCTTCCGGCACCGCGGATTTGATCACCGCAACGCCCCGCACATCGTCGAGCTCCGAGGCCTTCGCGCCCTTGGCGATCCGGTGCGTGACTTCGACGACGGCGCGCTCGGCATTGCCGTAGAGAAGAATATCCGCCTTCGCATCGACGAGGACCGA
>DASVNC010000364.1:0-3429 GCA_036384055.1 Parvibaculum sp. | reverse complement strand
TCCATGATGGAGCGAAGTCCGCGGGCGCCCGTCTTGCGCTCGATCGCTTTCTTGGCGATCGAATGCAGCGCGTCCGAGGAGAAGGTGAGCTTCACATTCTCCATCTCGAACAGACGCTCATACTGCTTCACCAGCGCGTTCTTCGGCTCGGTCAGGATCTGCATCAGCGCGGCTTCGTCGAGATCCTCGAGCGTCGCCAGGACCGGCATACGGCCGACAAACTCGGGGATGAGGCCGAACTTCAGCAAATCCTCGGGCTCAAGTTCCTTCAGCACGTCGCCGGTGCGGCGGTCTTCGCTCGACCGCACGGTCGCACCGAAGCCGATGCCCGAACCCTTGCCGCGTGAGGCGATGATCTTCTCCAGCCCGGCGAAGGCGCCGCCGCAGATGAAGAGGATGTTCGTCGTATCGACCTGCAGGAACTCCTGCTGGGGATGCTTGCGCCCGCCCTGCGGCGGCACGGAGGCGACGGTGCCTTCCATGATCTTCAGCAACGCCTGCTGCACGCCTTCACCCGACACGTCGCGGGTGATCGACGGGTTGTCGGACTTGCGGCTGATCTTGTCGACTTCGTCGATGTAGACGATGCCGCGCTGCGCCCGCTCGACGTTGTAATCGGCCGATTGCAGCAGCTTCAGAATGATGTTCTCGACATCTTCGCCGACGTAACCGGCTTCGGTCAGCGTCGTCGCATCCGCCATCGTGAACGGCACGTCGAGGATGCGGGCGAGCGTCTGGGCGAGCAGCGTCTTGCCGCAGCCGGTCGGGCCGATCAGCAGGATGTTCGACTTCGCCAGTTCGACGTCGTTATTTTTCGCGGCGTGATTGAGGCGCTTGTAGTGATTGTGGACCGCGACCGCGAGCACGCGCTTGGCATGCATCTGACCGATCACGTAATCGTCCAGCACCTTGCTGATTTCCTGCGGCGTCGGAACGCCGTCACGCGACTTCACCAGCGAGGATTTGTTTTCCTCGCGAATGATGTCCATGCACAGCTCGACACATTCGTCGCAGATAAAGACGGTCGGACCCGCAATCAGCTTTCTGACCTCGTGCTGGCTCTTGCCGCAGAAGGAACAGTAAAGCGTATTCTTGGAGTCGCCGCCGCTGACCTTGCTCATTGGAACTCCTTAGGCATCTGCCCGCAGACCGCTTGGGATCACCGATAATCCTTTGCCTTGAACACGTCTGCCGCAAGCGCCGGACCGAAGAGCTTTGTCCCTTTCTACGCTCAAGAGACTCAGACGGATCGGCAACCCGTCACCTATTCGACATAGGATCATGTTATTCGGCGAGGGATCAAGATTTCATTACATTCCAGCAACGCACGTAACTAGCTGTAAAGCAGTGCCGAAGCCCTGCTTTCGTGGCAAGCGTTGCCGGATTTTTAACCCGCGACGCCCTGACGCAGGGGGTCGCGCCGCTTTGGCTGGACCGGCGCCTATTTCGCCGCATCTTCGGAGCGCGGCACGCCGACATGGTCGACAATGCCGAATTCCAGCGCTTTTTCAGGGCTCATGAAGTTGTCACGCTCCAGGGCGTCCTGAACCTTCTTGAGCTCCTGGCCGGTGTGCTTGACGTAAATCATGTTCAGCTTCTCGCGGATGGCGAGCGTCTCGCGCGCATGAATCTCGATGTCCGTCGCCTGCCCCTGGAAGCCGCCGGACGGCTGGTGGACCATGATGCGGGAATGCGGCAGCGCATAGCGCATGCCCTTCTCGCCGGCGCAGAGAATCAGCGAGCCCATCGACGCCGCCTGCCCCATGCAGACGGTGGCGACCGGCGGGCGGATATGTTGCATCGTGTCGTAGATTGCAAGACCCGATGTCACCACGCCTCCCGGCGAGTTGATGTACATCGAGATTTCCTTTTTCGGGTTCTCGGCTTCGAGAAACAGAAGCTGCGCGGTCACCAGCGTCGCCATGCCGTCTTCGAAGGGACCGGCGATGAAAATGATCCGCTCCTTCAGCAGCCGGGAGAAAATGTCGTAGGCGCGTTCGCCCCGGTTGGTCTGCTCGACCACCATCGGCACGAGATTCATATAAGTAGCAAGGGGGTCTTTCATTCTCTCTCCTGAGCGTCAGCGCATTCCGGCGGCCTTTGAACCGCAGGCTACACCCCAATCCCGAACGTCGTCATGGCCATACATGCCATGACCGGCTTAGAGCGATTAGGTAAATGGACGGTTCCTGATCTTAGTGCAAGACCCATATAGGACCGCAACAGGCGGTTTTCACCACCCCAAAGACCCTTGCACCGCGTAGGAGATTTGGCGGCCTTACGCCGCGATAACCGCAGGGGCGTTCTCGGCGCTGCGCGGTTTGCCGATCATGCCGCGCGTCGTCGCCATCGCGCCCGCGACCAGTTCGTGCGCGAGGAAGCGCTTCTTGTCGACCCAGCCCGGCAGTTTCAGCGTGCGCGCAAGCGCCCGGGTGAAACCGAAACGGCGATAATAGGGTTCGTCGCCGACGAGGACGACGATGCGGTGGCCTTCGGCCGCGGCGCGGGCCAGACCTTCGCGCATCAGGCGGGTGCCGATGCCCTGCCCTTGCCGGTCCGGGACCGCGACCAGCGGCCCGAGAAGCAGCGCCGGCGTCAACCCGCCGACCAGGATCGGCCAGAAACGCAGCGTGCCGACGACCTCCTCGCCGTCCAGCATGACGAGCGAGAGCGACGGGATCGGCGCGGCGTCGTCGCGCAGACGATAGACCGTCTTTGCGAAGCGGTCGGGGCCGAAGGCGTCAGCGACCAGTTTCTCCACCGCCGCTTCATGGGCGGGTGTTTCGACAACGATATTCATGATGCGCTCCATCCGGCGCGCGCGGGCGTCCGCGCGTCAGCCTTCAAGTCCGTTCTTCTTCGGATAAACCTGCCGCTCAGATGCAGATGCTGGCGAGCGGCGGGAAGCCGTTGAACGCGACGGCCGAGTAGGTCGTCGTGTAGGCGCCCGTTGCCAGAATCCAGACCTTGTCGCCGGCCTTCAAATCCCCGGGAAGGCGGTAGTCGGCCTTCTCGTAGAGGATGTCGGCGCTGTCGCAGGTCGGACCGGCGAGAACGACGGGAGCCGTTTCGCCACCATCGCGCGAGGTCATGAGGCGGTACTTGATCGCCTCGTCCATCGTCTCGGCAAGACCGTGGAATTTGCCGACGTCGAGGTAAACCCATCGTCGTCCGTCGCTGCCGCCCTTCTGCGAGACGAGCACGACTTCGGCCTGGATGACGCCGGCGTCGCCGACGATGCCGCGGCCGGGCTCAACGATCACTTCAGGCTGCTTGTCGCCGAAGCGGGCTGCGAGCGCGTTGCGGATTGCTTCGCCATAGGCGGTGATCGAGGGCACGTCGGTGCGGTAGCGCGACGGGAAGCCGCCGCCCATGTTGACCATGCGCAGGTCGATGCCGCGCCTGGCGACTTCGGCGAAGAGCGCAACG
>DASVNC010000363.1:0-3637 GCA_036384055.1 Parvibaculum sp. | reverse complement strand
GTGGGTGGGGCCCGCGCCGATGGCGTGGGTGGGTGCGGGCCTTCCTTCCCTCAATGCAACGTCGCTACATACTCCGCATACGGAAACTCGGCGGGCGTAATCAGCCGCTTCGTTGCGATGCGCACCGAATGCAGCGGGCCTTCAAGGTTCTTTTCCCAGAAGTCGAGGAACTTGCTGAGCGCGGGGACGCGCGGCTCGAGATCGTATTCCTGCCAGATGAAGGTCTGCATGATCGCCGGATGATCGGGCATCCGGTACAAAATCTCGGCGGTCACGAGCCGGTAGCCGTCGAGCATCTTCCGGAACTCAGAGGCTTCTCTCACGTCACAACACTCCTGCTGTTCACAGCCGGCGTGTTGGGCCCGACTCACTTCGGCCTGACGCGCCGACACGAGAATCCTAACGAATGAGAAGTTTGAAGGTCGACGCTTGCCGTCTGTTTAACGTGTGATTTTTCCGTTGTGTGACAGATGTGCTGGCACTCGTCCGGCGGGAGTGCTGCTCCGGGTGCCCCGGCGGCGCAAACTGGCGGAAAAGGGCCGGTCTTGACCGGGGCCCCGATTTGGGTTCGGTTGTCCGCCAGCGAAACCATATAAGGGGCCGAACAGGTCCGCCGGGGGTGCCATGAGCCAGAAATTCCGTGCCATTCGCGTGACCAAGGGCGAGAGCGGCCAGAAGGCCGAGCTCACGGAAATCAGCGACGCCGACCTGATGGAAGGCGACGTGACCGTCGCCATCGACTATTCGACCGTCAATTTCAAGGACGGCTTCGCCATCACCGGCAAGGCGCCGGTCGTGCGCGTCTTTCCGCTCGTCCCCGGCATCGACTTTGCGGGCAAGGTCGAAAGCTCGACCCACAAGGACTTCAAGCCGGGCGACCGGGTCGTGCTGAACGGTTACGGCGTTGGCGAAACCCATAACGGCGGCTACGCCCAGCGCGCGCGCGTCAACGGCGACTGGCTGGTGAAGCTGCCGGACGGGATTTCGACCGCTCATGCAATGGCCATCGGCACGGCCGGCTACACCTCGATGCTTTGCGTCATGGCGCTGGAGCGCAACGGCGTCACGCCCGACAAGGGCGACATTCTCGTCACCGGCGCCGCCGGCGGCGTCGGTTCGGTCGCCATCGCGCTGCTGGCGAAACTCGGCTACCGCGTTATCGCCTCGACGGGTCGTCTGTCCGAAGCGGATTACCTGAAGGGTCTCGGCGCCGCCGAAATCATCGACCGCAACGAACTTTCAGGCCCCGCCAAACCCTTCGGCAAGGAACGCTGGGCGGGCGCCATCGACTCCGTCGGCAGCCACACGCTGGCCAACGTCCTTTCGATGACGTGCTACGGCGGCACGGTCGCCGCCTGCGGCCTTGCGCAAGGCATGGACCTGCCGTCCTTCGTCATGCCCTTCATCCTGCGCGGCGTCACGCTGGCCGGCGTGGACAGCGTCATGGCGCCGATGGCAAGACGCATTGAGGCCTGGTCGAGGCTCGCCAAAGACCTCGACCTGAAGAAGCTCGACGCGATGACCACGCGCGCGCCGCTGAAAGACGTGTTGACGCTCGCACCCAAGATTATCGCGGGCGAGGTCCGGGGCCGCGTCGTTATCGATGTGAATGCCTGAGCGCGCGGGGGGAATGAACGTCTTGGATATGTCGAAGCCGCCCTTTCGCAAAGCGAACTATGTCGAGCGGAAAGTCGACGTCGAACGCCGCGCCGACGGCTCGATCCTCCTGCGCAATCCTCATCCGCTGCACGAGGCGCCGGCAAATCTCATCGCGCCGATCCGCAAATGGGCCGCCGAGGCGCCAGCGCGCACCTGGCTCGCCAAGCGCAAGCCGGCGAAAGAGGGCTATGGCGACTGGGATTTGCTGAGCTACGCCGACGCCGGGCGCAAGACCGACGCCATCGCCCAGGCGCTGCTCGACCGCGGTTTCAATCAGCAGACGCCGCTGATGATCCTTTCCGGCAACTCCATCGAACATGCGCTGATGACCTATGGCGCGATTCTCGCCGGTGTTCCCGCCGTGCCGGTCTCGCCGTCCTACAGCACGATGAGCTCCGATTTCGACAAGCTGAAATATGTTTTCGCGCTGATTGAGCCGAAGATGATCTTCATGCAGGAGGCGGCGCCCTTCGCCCGCGCGCTGAAGGCGCTCGATCTCGACGGCGTCGAGCTTGTCACCGTCGATGGCGGCGTCGGCACGCCTTACGCCGCGCTTGCCGGCACCGCGCCGCGCGACGCTGTCGAAGAGAGCTACGAAAATCTCAACTACGATCAGGTGGCGAAATATCTCTTCACCTCCGGGTCCACCGGCATGCCCAAGGCCGTCATCATGACGACACGCATGATGTGCGTGAACTCGGTGATGCCCAAAAGCGTGACCGTGCCCGAAGAAGGCGCGCCGTCGCCGGTGCTGCTGAACTGGCTCCCCTGGAACCACTGCTTCGGCGGCAATTCGATCCTGAACAACAACACGACGGCGGGCGGCACGCTCTATATCGACGGCGGCCGTCCGGTGCCGGGCGCTTTCGCCGAAACGGTGCAGAACCTCCGCGAAATCGCGCCGACCGCTTTCTCCAGCGTGCCGTCTGGCTACACCATGCTGATCGACGAGCTGGAAAAAGACGATGCGCTGGCGCGGAATTTCTTCTCGCGCCTGAAGACGCTGGCCTATGGCGGCGCGGCGATGAGCCAGGACCTTTACGACCGCATTCAGGAGATCGCCATTCGCGCGGTCGGCGAACGCATCGTCTTCGGCTCGGGCTACGGGGCCACTGAAACCGCGCCGACCATCATGAACGTCCACTGGGAAACCGAGCGCATGGGCCTTCTCGGCCTGCCTCTGCCCGGCGTCGAAATCAAGCTCGCCCCTGTCGGCCAGAAGATGGAAGTGCGCGTGCGCGGCGACTGCATCACGCCCGGCTATTACAAGAATCCGGAAAAGACGCGCGACGCTTACGACGAGGAAGGTTTCTACCGCCTCGGCGACGGCGCCCGCTTTGTCGACGAGACGAAACCCGAAGAAGGCCTCGTCTTCGACGGCCGCGTCGCCGAGGACTTCAAGCTCTCGACCGGCACCTGGGTGAGCGCGGGCAAGCTCCGCGTCGATGCGCTGGCTGAAACCGGCGGGCTGCTGCAGGACGCGCTTGTCACCGGCCTCGACCGCGGCTTCATCGGCCTGCTCGGCTTCCCCAATATCCCCGCCTGCCGCAATGTCGCGGGCGATGCCGCGCTCGGCGTCGAGGATCTCGTGCGCCACCCGGCGGTGCTGGAGCGTCTGGCGCAAGGCCTGCGCGCCCACAATAACGGCAATCCCGGATCGAGCACCCGCATCGAACGTGCTCTGCTGATGGTTGAGCCGCCAAGCGTCGATGCCGGCGAACTCACCGACAAGGGTTACATCAATCAGGCGGTCGCGCTCGGCCGCCGCTCGGCGCTGGTCGAGAAGCTCTACGCCGCTCCGCCCGGCAACGACGTCGTCGTCGTATAAGCGGAAACACAGATGCTCAATTTCGGCCTTGTGGCGAGCGGCATAGCGATCGGGATTGCGGTCGCCGCACCCATTGGGCCGGTCAATCTGATCGTCATTCGCCGCACGCTGCGCTTCGGCAAGCTGCCGGGCTTTCTCTCCGGCCTCGGC
>DASVNC010000362.1:0-14068 GCA_036384055.1 Parvibaculum sp. | reverse complement strand
GCTGCGCAAGATGCTCTACAACCAGCGCGCCCGGCCGGTGCCCGCCGCCTGAGTCAGAGCCGTTTCGATTTTCATGGAATCGCGAAACGGCTCTAACTATTTATTTTGTCGCGGTTCTTGACGGAAAACCGCTGCACACTTTTCCTGGAACCGCTTTAGTGTCCGGATTCGGTGCACACCTCGACGAGGCGCGCCGAGCAGTTGAAGTTCACCGGATAGGCGTCGTTCAGATTTTTGTGGTCGGCAACGACCGCGCACTGTTTGGCATTCATGTGTTCGACACAGTCGATGCGCGTGCTCATACCGGCCTCGTCGTTGCGCGACTGGCAGGTGAGTTCGCAGGTTCCCTGTGCGGGTTCAGCCGATCGCTGCGGCAAGTCCTTTGCGCTTGCGGGGACGACAAACACGACAGATGCGGCGAGGACGGCGGCGAAAAATCCGTTCATATAGGAAGGCCCCCAGAAGGCTCCGACCTGTATAGTCTAGCGCGATGAGCAAAGCTTTCACCAAGGAAACCGACGAGGACGACGACGAGCGCGACGCCGCCGACGCCTTGCCTGCGGGCGTGAAGAACTACATCACGCGCAAGGGTTTCGAGCGGCTGCAGGAGGAGCTTCGGCATTTGAAGCGCGTCGAGCGGCCCAAGGTTGTGGAAACCGTCGCCTGGGCGGCGGGCAATGGCGACCGCTCGGAAAACGGGGATTATATCTACGGCAAGAAGCGGCTGCGCGAGATCGACCGGCGCATGCGCTTTCTCGGCAAGCGTCTCGAAATCGCCGAGGTCGTCGATCCGGCGCAGCAGAAAAATCGGGATCGGGTGTTTTTCGGCGCCGCCGTCACCTATGCCAATGAGGCGGGCGAGGAAAAGACCATCCGCATCGTCGGCGTCGATGAGGCCGATCTCGAGCGCGGCGAAGTGAGCTGGATTTCGCCCGTCGCCCGCGCGCTCCTCAAGGCGGAGGAGGGCGACACGGTCGAGGTCAAAACCCCGACCGGGCCGGAAACCATTGAAGTCGTGAAGATCGAATACCGGGACGAATGAAGCGCGGCGTTTTCGGCGCCGCGCTTCTCATCTCTCTCAGTGGCTCGCGGCAGCTTGCTGGCGCTTGCGGGCGCGGCTGCCGGGACGGTTGCCGCTCTTCTTCAGTTCGCCGGTGCGGGCGTCGGCATGGCGGGCGTCGCCGCCGTGACGGCCTTCGCCCTGAGCGGGGCGGCCGTGATGCTTGGCATGCGCATGGGGCTTGCCCTGCTGCGGTTTGGCCTGACGCTGCTGGCCCTGATTGGGCTGGCCGTCCTGCTTCACATGATCGGCCTTCACGTGGTCGGGCCGGGCGCGATCCTGGCGCGGCTGTTCGTGACGGGGCTGACCCTGACGGGCCTGATCGGGACGTCCCTGATCCGGGCGCCCTTGGCATTGCCGCTGCTGACCCTGCCTGGCATGACCCTGACGCGAGCGGTTCTGCTGGGGGCGGCGATCTTCGCGCACGGGCGCTTCGTTGGCGAAGGCGGGCGACGCCGTATCGCCGATGAGGGCGCGGGTGTCGAGAACCTTCAGGGAGCGCCGGGTCAGGCGTTCGATGGCTTTCAGATGCGACCGCTCGGTGCCGTCGCAGAAGGAGAGCGCGATGCCGCTGGCGCCGGCGCGGGCCGTGCGGCCGATGCGGTGGACGTAGCTTTCCGGCTCGTTCGGCAGCTCGTAGTTGATGACATGCGTGATGCCATCGACGTCGATGCCGCGGGCGGCGATGTCGGTGGCGACCAGCACGCGGGCATTGCCGGAGCGGAACTGCTCCAGCGCCTTCTGGCGGGCGTTCTGCGACTTGTTGCCGTGGATCGCCTCGGCCGGGACGCCGCTTTTTTCAAGCTGCTCGCTGACGCGATTGGCGCAATGCTTGGTGCGCGTGAAGATGATGACACGACTCAGCTCGGCATTCTCGAGAAGTTTCGACAAGAGCTCGCGCTTGCGCTTCTGCTCGACGAACAGCACGTGCTGCTCGATCTTGTCGACGGTGATGACTTCCGGCGTCACTTCGACGCGCACGGGGTCTTGCAGGATTTCGGCGGCAAGCGACTCAATCGACTGCGGCATGGTCGCCGAGAAAAGCAGCGACTGGCGGTCGCGCGGCATGGTGGCGATGATCTTGCGGACATCGCGCACGAAGCCCATGTCGAGCATCCGGTCGGCTTCGTCGAGGACGAGCGTTTCGGTCTCGTTGAGCTTCACGTGGCGCTGGTTCATCAGGTCGAGCAGGCGGCCGGGGGTCGCGACGAGAATATCGACGCCCTGCGCCAGCGCCTTCACCTGGCTGAACTGGCTGACGCCGCCGTAAACGGTCGCGAAGCGCAGATGCGCATGGCGGCCATAGACGCGCAGGCTGTCGGCGATCTGGATGGCGAGTTCGCGGGTCGGCGCGAGGATCAGCGCGCGGGCGGACTTCGGTGCGCGGCGGCCTTCGCCGGCGAGCAGCTTCTGCAGGATCGGCAGCGCGAAGGCGGCCGTCTTGCCGGTGCCTGTCTGGGCGAGGCCGAGCAGATCGCGGCCTTCAAGCAAAGCGGGGATCGCGCGGGTCTGAATGGGGGTGGGGGTCTCGTAGCCTTCGGCGCTCAATGCACGGCAGAGCGGCTCGGCAACGCCGAGATCGGCAAAAGTCGGGGTCGTCATAAGGTATCAATCTTTCCAACAAGCGGGTACGACCCGGCCTATACGACCGGGACTTCACGCGGGGTTTTCCGCGTCCAACGCGCTTGGATCGAGGGGGAGTTCACTGTTTCGAGATTAGGCGGCGCCCGGAAAGGGCAACGCAAAGCGCGCTCGCGACAACAGTTGAGCGGTGCATGCGCCTTTATCTGGTGAATGTCAAGACAATGCCGGAAGTGTCGCTGTTCTTTCGCATTTTTCCCCGGTGTGGCGGATTGTCCTTCCGGGGCAATCCCGGCAATATCCCGCAAAACAGGGCCGGGCGAGCTTCAAGGGGATGCGATGATTACTGCCTATGTCAGCGCGAACGGCATGCTCAGGGCCCAGCCGGTCGAGCCGCATGGCGTGATCCCCGAAGCGGCCGTCTGGATCGACCTTCTGGAGCCGACGCCGGAAGAGGAGCGCTTCGTGGACGAGGCGCTCGGCCTCGACGTTCCGTCCGAAGAGGAAATGCAGGAAATCGAAGTGTCGAGCCGCCTCTATCAGGAGCGGAACGCCATCTATATGACGGCGACCGTGATGATCGGCGCCGATACCTCGAAGCCCGGCCGCACGCCCATCACCTTCGTTCTCGTCGGCCACCGGCTGCTGACGCTGCGCTATGCCGAGCCGCTGCCTTTCCGCTATTTCGCCGCCAAGGCGCGCCGCCATGTGGTGCCGTCGAGCGCGGGCGAAGAGGTGCTTGCCGGGTTGCTCGACGCCATCGTCGATCGCGTCGCCGACATTCTGGAGCGCGTGCAGAGCGAGCTCGACACGCTGTCGAACGAGATTTTCGCCCGCCGTCCGCAAGCCGTGAAGCTCGACTTCGACGAGCTGCTGCGCCGGGTGGGGCGCACCCAGGCGCTGACGACCGAAGCGCGGGAAAGCCTGGTCAGCATCGCGCGCCTGCTGAGCTTCATCGGCCGGCCGGGCGAGACCAAGCTCACCAAGTCCTTCGAGCGCGGCTTCAAGACCATCGCCCGCGACGTCATGGCCTTGAGCGACCATGCGAGCTTTCTGTCCGGCAATATCAACTTCGTGCTCGATGCGACGCTCGGCATGATTAACAGCGAGCAGAACGGCATCATCAAGATTTTCTCGGTGGCCGCCGTTGTGTTCCTGCCGCCGACGCTCATCGCCAGCATTTACGGCATGAACTTCCATGTGCTGCCCGAGCTCGCCTGGAGTTTTGGCTATCCATTCGCACTCGCATTAATGGTGCTTTCCGCCATTCTTCCCTACTGGTACTTCAAACGGCGCGGCTGGCTCTGAGCGGCTTTAACCCCAGCGCCAGATAGTGGCTTTCGGTCGCTGCCCGGAGGGGCAAATTCCCTTGCGGCTCCCGGCAAACCAAGGTTCACTACGCGCCACGCGGGTGGGGCGGGATCGCCCGGAAAATGGCCCGAAACAAGGGCTTTTCAGCCGCGTTCAGGCTCGTATGTCTGGCGCCGGCAAGAGGGACTAATGAGCCTCAAGATTCTGATTCTCGGCGTTAACGGTTTCATCGGCAGCCATCTCAGCGAGACCATCCTCAAGACGACGGACTGGGAGGTCTTCGGCATGGACCTCCAGAACGACAAGCTGGAGGGCTGTATCGGCCATCCCCGCTTTCATTTCGTCGAAGGCGACATCACCATCAACAAGGAGTGGATCGAGTATCACGTGCGCAAATGCGACGTGGTGCTGCCGCTGGTCGCCATCGCGACGCCGGCGATCTACGTTTCCGATCCCTTGCGTGTGTTTGAACTCGACTTCGAGGCGAACCTCGCCATCGTCCGCTACTGCGTGCGCTACAACAAGCGCGTCGTCTTCCCCTCGACCTCCGAGGTCTACGGCATGTCGCCGGATACCGAGTTCGACGAGGAGACGAGCAATCTCGTGCTCGGGCCCATCGGCAAGCAGCGCTGGATCTATTCTAGTTCGAAGCAGCTTCTCGACCGCGTGATCCATGCCTATGGTCTGAAGAAGCAATTGCGCTACACGCTTTTCCGGCCCTTCAACTGGATCGGGCCGAAGCTCGACAACATCATGGCGGCCAATGAAGGGTCGTCGCGCGTGCTGACGCAGTTTCTCGGCAATATCCTGCGCGGAAAGGACATCCTGCTTGTCGACGGCGGTGCGCAGAAGCGCTGCTTCATCTATATCGACGATGCTATCGCCGCCCTGATGAAGATCATCGAGAACAAGGACGGCATCGCGGATCAGCGCATCTTCAACATCGGCTATCCGGAGGCCGAGTTGTCGGTCGCCGAGCTTGCCGAGATGATGCTGTCGGTCGTGTCGGAATTTCCGGGCTACGAGAAGGTGCGCGACCGCGTGAAGCTGGTGAAGACCAGTTCCGCCGACTATTACGGCAAGGGCTATCAGGACATGCTGGTTCGCGTGCCGTCGATCAAGGCGATCAAGGCGCTCGGCTGGGCGCCGACGACGGATGTGCGCACCGCGATCCGCAAGACGGTCGAGTTCTATATCGACCAGTTCGGCCCGGGATCGGACAAGGGAACGGTCGAGAGCGAACTTTTGTGAGCATCACTCGATGACGACATCGCGGCTCGCGATCAAGATCGACGTCGATACCGATCGCGGCACACGCGAGGGCGTGCCGCCGCTGGCGGCGCTGCTGAAGCGGCATGGCGTTCCGGCGACATTTCTGTTCTCGCTGGGGCCGGATAATACGGGCCGCGCCATTCGCCGCATCTTCCGGCCCGGCTTCTTCAGCAAGGTCAGCCGCACCAGCGTCGTTTCGACCTACGGCCTGCGGACCCTCATGAACGGCGTTGTTCTGCCGGGGCCGAATATCGCGAAGAAGAACGCGGGCGTCATGCGCGCCGTCGCCGATGCCGGTTTCGAGACGGGTATTCACTGTTGGGATCATGTGTTCTGGCAGGACAAGCTTTTTGCGCTGCCGGATGCGCGCGTCGCCGAGGAATTCGGCAAGGCGGTTCGCGCCTATGAAGAGATATTCGGTGTGAAAGCCCGCACCGCCGGCGCCGCCGGCTGGCAGGCGAATGCGGCCAGCCTAGCGGCCTACGATGCGGCCGGGCTTGATTATGCGAGCGACGTGCGGGGCGGGTTGCCGTTTTTTCCGGTGGCGGGCGGCCGGCGTTTCAAGACGCTGCAAATCCCGACGACGCTGCCGACGCTGGACGAACTGATGGGGCGGCCTGAATATCCGCTGGAGGGATTGGCGGATGAGCTTCTGTCGCGGTTGAAGCCGGGGCAGCTCGACGTCTACACCATTCATGCCGAAATCGAAGGGATGAGCATGATCGACTGGTTCGGGCGCTTCATCGAGCGTGCCAAAGAGCAGGGCATCGCCTTTGTCTCGCTGGCCGCCGAGGCGGCGGCGCTCAATATGCGGCGGGGCGAGGTGCCGGTCGCCGAGCTCCGGCAAGGCGAAATCGACGGCCGCTCGGGCACGCTGGCCGTGCAGGGCGAACGGGTACGCGGGGTGGCGGCATGACGCGCGCGCTTCCGCTCATCTTCACCGGCGTCATGCTGAATGCGATCGCGCAACTTGCGCTGAAGCAGGGCATGCGCCAGATCGGCCAGTTCGAATTCACGCCCGCCGTGCTTTTCTCGATGAGCTGGCGTATCGGCACTAACGGCTATGTCATCTTCGGGCTGGCCTGCTATGTCGTCAGCGTCGCCGTCTGGCTGCTGGCGCTGTCGCGCGTCGATGTGGGCTTTGCCTATCCGATGCTTTCGGTGGGCTACATCGTCACGGCGATTGCCGCCTATTATTTCTTCGGCGAGGCGCTGACGCCCATTCGCATTGCCGGCATCGTCGTCATCATGGCTGGCGTCTTTCTCATTTCCCGGACCTGAAGCATGAGTGAAGTTCCCGTCGTCCCCGCCGCTTCGGCCAAGCTCGTCGCCGTGCCGGAGATCAGCATTGTCGTTCCGGTCTACAACGAGGCGGCGAACCTGCCGCTCCTGTTTGAACGGCTGACGGCCGTCATCGACAAAATGGGCCGCAAGGCCGAGATCGTCTTCACCGATGACGGCAGCAAGGACAATTCTCTGGCGCTCCTCAAGAGCTTTGTCGAGAAGCGGCCGGATGTCATTCGCGTGGTCGAGTTCGACCGCAACTACGGTCAACATATGGCTGTGATGGCGGGCTTCGAGACGGCGCGCGGCGAGATCATCGTCACGCTCGACGCGGATTTGCAGACTCCGCCGGAGGAAATTCCGAAGCTGGTCGCCGAAATGGACGCCGGCCACGATGTGGTCGGCAGCTATCGCCGCAACCGGCAGGACAGCGTGTTCCGCACCCTGCCGTCGCGGATCATCAATCTGATCCGCGAGCGCATCACCGGCATCAAGATGCGTGACCAAGGCTGCATGCTGCGCGCCTATCGCCGCAATATCGTTCGCCTCATCATCGACAGCGGCGAGACGTCGACTTTCATTCCGGCGCTGGCGCAGTTTTATGCCGAGCGGCCGAGTGAAGTGGAGGTCGAGCACGCGGCGCGTCATGCAGGCACGTCGAACTACAATCTCTACAAGCTGATCCGCCTCAACTTCGATCTGATGACCGGCTTCAGCCTGGTGCCGTTGCAGGTTTTCACGATGGTCGGCATGGCGGTCTCCGGAGCGAGCCTCCTGCTGGTGGTTTACATGCTGCTTCGGC
Organism: Parvibaculum sp.; assembly: GCA_036384055.1. Classification (GTDB taxonomy): domain Bacteria; phylum Pseudomonadota; class Alphaproteobacteria; order Parvibaculales; family Parvibaculaceae; genus Parvibaculum. Next base: position 6,758 of record DASVNC010000362.1, on the reverse strand, counting down.
GCATCTTCATCGGTCCGGAAGTCGAAGGCATCTTCACGCTTTTTGCCATTCTCTTTTTCCTGCTCGGCGTCGTCATCACGGGGCTCGGCATCGTCGGCGAGTATGTCGGGCGCATTTATCAGCAGGTGCGGGCGCGGGCCCGTTTCCGCATTCGCACCATTCACGAAAAGAACTGAGCGCGCATGGCGGGCGGCATCGTCATCTTCGCCTATAGCGAGGTGGGTCATGCCTGCCTGACGTTTCTGCTCGACCGGGGCGAGAAGATCGAGGCGCTCTTCACGCACGAAGATTCCTCGGACGAGCGGCAGTGGTTTTCGTCCTGCGCCGCGCTGGCGAAGTCGCGCGGTGTGCCGGTTTACACGGTTTCGCCCAAAGACGGCGACACGGTCGAGCGCGTCATCCGCGACCTCGCGCCCGATCTCATCTTTTCCTTCTATTACCGGCTGATGATCCCCGAGCGGATTCTCAATCTTGCGCGTCTCGGCGCCTACAACATGCACGGGTCGCTGCTGCCGGGTTATCGCGGCCGGGCGCCCTTGAACTGGGCGATCATCAATGGCGAGACGGAAACGGGCGTCACCCTGCACGTCATGGTGAAGGCTGCCGACGCCGGCGACATCATCGACCGTGAGCCGGTGGCCATCGGGCCGGAGGAGACCGCGGGCGAGGTCGCGCTGCGCATTCCGGCTGCAGCCGTCCGCATCGTCGCCCGCCAGATCGACGCGCTGAAAGCGGGCACGGCTGTCCGGCATGTTCAGGATGAAAGCAAGGTCACGTATTTCGGCATCCGCAAGCCGGAGGACGGGCGCATCGACTGGACGCAGCCCGCGCGCCGCGTCGTCGATCTTGTCCGCGCCGTGGCGGCGCCGTTTCCCGGCGCATTCACGGAGATAAATGATCGAAGGATCATGATCTGGCGCGCGCGCGCCGGAGAGGGCAGCGGGCGGCCCGGCGAGGTCTTGTCGTTGAAGCCGCTGCGCATCGCCGCCGGGACCGGGGCTGTCGAAGTGGATTATTTCGGGTTCGTGGGCGAGGGGGATGAGCAGGCGAGCGCGGCGGTTCTCGCCGCGATCAAAGTCGGCGATCAGTTGGGGAGCGAAAATTGACCTTGCGCGAAATCCTGAACCGGCGCGGCGCGCTTGCGCTCCTGTTTGCAGCTCTGCTGGCGTCGTTCTTTTTCTTCGACATTGGCGGGCGGAACATTTCTTCGCCTGACGAAGGGCGCTATATCGAAATTCCGCGCGAAATGGCGGCAACCGGCGACTATGTGCTGCCGCGCCTCAACGGCATTCTCTATTTCGAAAAGCCGCCGCTTTTTTACTGGATGGAAGCCTCGGCTATCAAGGTTGCCGGTATTTCGGAGCGGGCGATGCGGTTCTGGCCGGCGTTGCTTGGCCTGCTCGGATGTCTGATGACTTTCGCCGTGGGGCAGAAGCTCTATGGGCGCACAGCGGGGCTCGTCGCCGGGAGCGTGCTTGCGACGTCGCTCCTTTATTATGCGCTCGCCCGCTTCGTCATCATCGATATGTCGGTCACGGTCTTCATGAGTGCGGCGCTCTTTGCCTTCCTGTTATCGGCCGAGGAGTCCGATGAAAAGAAGGCGATCCGGTGGTCGCGCGCCGGGCATCTCGCCGCGGCACTTGCCGTGCTTTCAAAGGGCCTCATCGGCGTGCTGCTGCCTGGCCTCATCGGGCTCGTGTGGATCGCGCTCACGGGGCGCTGGTCTTTCGTGCGGCGGGCGCTTTGTCCGACCGGCATCGCGATCTTTCTGATCGTCGCCGTTCCCTGGCACGTGCTGGCGGCCATGCGGAACCATGACTTCCTGTGGTTTTATTTCGTCCACGAGCATTTCCTGCGCTTCACCACGACCATTCACCGGCGCAACGAACCCATCTGGTATTTCATCCCCATTCTGCTGGTGGGCTTCCTGCCGTGGACCGGCTATCTCTGGCACGCGATCAAGGAAGCGGTGCCTGTCAGCTGGGCGCGCCGCGCCGAGCAGCCGGTCGAGCTTTATCTCATCCTCTGGGTGGCGATCATCTTCGCTTTCTTCTCGGTGTCGGATTCGAAGCTGCCGCCTTACATCCTGCCGGTCTTTCCGGCGCTCGCGCTGCTGGTCGGGCGCGTCGTCGCCCGGCATCTCGACGAGAAGACGTCGGACGCATTGCCGTTCGGCCGCTGGTTCTTTGCCGGATTTTTCGGATTGCTGGCGATTGCCGTGCCTGTCGCCTATCACGTGCCCAAGCTGATCGGGAATCCGGATTTCGGTCCCTACATGATCGAGACGTCGCACATCGTCTTCACGATGGCGGTCGTCTTTGCGCTCGGCGCCATTGCGGCGCTGGTCCTGCCACGCTGGTATGGCCAGCGCGGAACCATCGGCGCCGTCCTTCTCACCGGCGTGCTGGGCTGGACGGGCGTCAGCCTCGTCGCCTCCAAGGCCGATCCCAATTCGGTGAAGACCGTCGCCGACGTCATCAATACCCACCGTCTCCATAACGAGCAGGTGGCCAGCTACGGCACCTTCTTCTACGATCTGCCGGTCTATCTCAACAGCAAGGTGATCGTCGTCAACAATGTCGGCGAGTTCGAGTTCGGGCGGACGCAGGAAGATGTCAGCAAATACATGATGGACAGCGATACCTTCTCGAAGATGTGGAACGGCGACAATCTGATGTTCATGGTTGTGCGCACGCGCCTGTTCCAGGCCTGGGAAACCCAGGGCTCGCCGCGCCATATGTGCGTGATTTCCCGCACTGACCGCGCGATCGGACTGTCCAACTATCCGCTCTTCGACAAGGCGGGCAAGATGATCTGCGATCCCTGGTTCGATCTCGAAGATCCGGCGGGATTTCATCCGGTCGATGGCGACAATCCCGTGCGGACCAAAGGATTGGGGCCGTCTTCCAAATGACCGTCGCGGCGCGCACCGACTGGACGTGGATCAGGCATGCGCCCGTGCAGGGGCAGGAAGCGCGCTATTACGGCCAACTCGATGTCGCGGCCGAACCCGTCAATCCGGCGGTCGCGGCGGCGCTTTCCCGCCGTCTGCCGCCCGTCGCCATCTGGATGACGAGCCCGCTGACACGCACGCGGCAGACCGCGCTGGCGCTGAAAGAGGGTGTCGATCCCATCGCGATCCCCGATCTCACGGACCAGAATTACGGTTTCTGGCAAGGCCGCGGGCATAATGACGTTTATGCGGCGAACCGCGGCCTCGACTGGAGCAATCCGGCCAATATCCGTCCGCCAGAGGGCGAGAGCTTCGCCGACATCACGGCGCGCGTCGCCAATGCCGTCGAGCGGTTGACGGCGCATTATAGTGGCCATTCCATCGTCGCCGTCAGCCATGTCGGCACGATCCGTTCGGCCATCGGCTTTGCGCTCAGCCTCGATCCGGCCACCGCCATGCGCATCGACATCGCGCCGCTGTCGCTGACGCGGCTCACCTGCCGCATCGTCGATGGCGCGCCGGTTTGGAGCGTCGGCTGCATCAATTTTGAGATTTCGGTCTCGTGAAAGGTACGCCGCCTGACGCCGGCGATGTGCGCGCGGCGGCGGCGCGGCTTCGTGGCGTTGCCGTCAGGACGCCGCTTCTCGAATTTGCCGCGTTGAACGATCGGGCCGGCGGGCGCGTTTTCGTCAAACCCGAAACTCTTCAGCGCACCGGTTCGTTCAAGTTCCGCGGCGCCTATAATCGCATCGTGCAGCTTTCGCCCGAGGAGCGGCGTGGTGGCGTCGTCGCCTGGTCGTCCGGAAACCATGCCCAGGGCGTTGCCGCCGCGGCGTCGATGCTTGGCATCAAGGCGGCAATCGTCATGCCGGCCGATGCGCCGCGTATCAAGACGGAGCGGACGCGCGCGCTCGGTGCGGAGGTCATTTTCTATGACCGCCAGCGCGACAATCGCGAGGAGATCGGCCGGCGCATCGCCGCCGCGCGCGGCGCCGTCATCGTGCCCCCCTTTGACGATCCGCATATCATCGCCGGACAGGGAACGGCCGGCCTTGAAATTGCCGAGGATGCGGCGTCGCTTGGGGTGGCGCTCGACGCCGTGCTGGTTCCGGCGGGCGGCGGCGGTCTGGTCGCCGGTACGGCGCTCGCCTTCTCGGAAGTGTCGCCCCGCACGTCCATCTATTGCGTCGAGCCGGAAGACTTCGACGATCATCGCCGCTCGCTCGCGGCGGGTGAGCGTGTCGGCAGTCCGGAGAGCGCCCAGTCTTTCTGCGACGCGCTGATGGCGCCGATGCCGGGCGAGCTGACATTCGCGGTCAACAAGCGGTTGCTGGCGGGTGGGCTCGGCGTCAGCGACGCGGAGGTGGCCGCAGCCATGCGCTTTGCCTTCGAGGAACTGAAACTTGTGGTTGAGCCGGGCGGCGCGGTGGCTCTGGCGGCTTTGCTTTCCGCCGGCTTCGATGCGAAGGAAAAATCCGTCGCCATCGTGCTCAGCGGCGGCAATGTCGATCCGGCCCTCTTTGCGAAAGTGATCGCGGGTTAGCTTGCCGCCGCGGGCGTTTCGCCGCGCGCCATTGCGAGCATGGCCTTTACTCGGTGTTCCAGATAATGCAATGCGCCGACGAGGCGCGCGATGCGCTGGCCGGTCATGTCCTGAAACGACGAGGCCATGAAGATGCCACGGGCGTGGGTTTCTATTTCGTCGCAGAGATCGGCGTCGACGCCTTCGGCGCGCAGCTTCTCGCCGATATCCTGCAGGCGTTCGACCGCCGAGAGAATGTCCGAGGTGGCGCGTTCGGTGGCGCTCGCAACCGCGTCGAGATCATGTTCGGCGGCGCGGAAGCGGGCGGTCAGGCCCTCGCGCGGTTTGATCGCGGCGATGTCGCGCCGGGCTTCCTCGATTGAAGCGCGCATGTCTTCGAGGTCGCGGGCGAAAAGATCGAGCTGCACATCGTCATGCGCGCCGAGCGCGGCGTTGTAGAGCCGGTCGATCGCTTCCAGCACGCGCCCCGTGTCGGCGGCGCGGTTGCGGCGTGCGAATTCGCCGAGGAACCAGCGGCCACGCGGGTTCTGCATGATGGCCTGTTCGACGGCCTCGTATTCGACTTCGATATTCGTCGTCGCTTCGCTCATCGCCTTCCCCTGGACCGCGCTCCGACAGCGATTATCTGAAGGATTGCTTACCTTTTGGTTGCTCTTGCGGGCGGCTGCCGGACGTGCGAGGCATTTGGCCGGTTCACGGCAGGAAAAGCCCCATGAAACTTGTGCGATTTGGCGACAGGACCAGGGAAAAGCCCGGCCTTCTGGACAGCGCGGGCCGGGTTCGCGACCTGTCGGCGCATGTCGCCGACATTGACGGGGCGGCGCTGTCGCCGGAGGGTCTGGCGCGCCTCCGCGCCATCGATCCGGCTTCGCTGCCGCTTGCGCCGGATGGTGTCCGGCTCGGCGTGTGCGTCGGCGGCATCGGCAAGATCGCCTGCATCGGCCGGAATTATCGCGAACATGCGGCGGAGCTCAACAACGAGGTGCCGACCGAACCGCTTCTCTTCATGAAGGCGACGAGCGCCATCAACGGCCCGACCGACGACGTGCTGATCCCGCGCACGGCGACGCAGATGGACTATGAGGCGGAGCTCGCCGTTATCATCGGCCGCCCGGCGAAATATGTGTCGAAGGCCGAGGCGCTCTCCTATGTCGCCGGTTATGCGATCATCAACGATGTGTCGGAGCGAGCTTTCCAGCGCGACCGCGGCGGCCAGATGACCAAGGGCAAGAGCTGCGACACCTTCGCGCCCATCGGTCCCTGGCTGGTGACGACGGATGAGATTCCCGATCCGCAGAATTTGCGCATCCGCACGGAGGTCGATGGCGGCCTTCGCCAGAACGGCGTGACCTCCGACATGGTGTTTCCGGTTACAGAGTTGATATCCTATCTCAGCGAGTTCTTCACATTGCAGCCGGGCGATGTGATCGCCACCGGCACGCCGTCCGGCGTTGCGGGCGGCATGAAGCCGCCGGGCTGGGTGAAAGCGGGGCAGGTCGTGCGCATCGCCATAGACGGTCTTGGCGAACAGCGTTCGCGTTACGTGGCGGACAAGTGATGCGAAAACTTCCGGTCGATATCGAAAGCATCAAGGGCTTCATGGACGCCGAGGAGGGCTGGGCGCTGCACGACGCGGCGCTCGACGCTTCGAAGCGCGGGCCCGTTATGGAGATCGGTTCCTATTGCGGCAAGTCGACCGTCTATATCGGCACCGCCTGCCAGCTGAACGGCGCGGTGCTCTATGCACTCGACCATCATTACGGCTCGGAGGAAAACCAGAAGGGCTGGGAGCATCACGACGCCTCGCTGCACGACGCCGAGACCGACAGGCTCAATACCTTTCCGCTGTTCCGCCGGACGCTGCGCATGGCCCGGCTCGAAGACACGGTGGTGCCGCTGGTCGCGCCGTCCAAGGTCGTCTCCAACGGTTGGGCGACGCCGCTTGCGATGGTCTTCATCGATGGCGGGCATGGGCTCGAACCGGCGATGGACGACTACCGCCATTGGAGCCCGCGCGTCATTCCGGGCGGCATCCTCGCCATCCATGACGTTTTCCCCGATCCGAAAGACGGCGGCCGTCCGCCTTACGAGATTTACAAGCTCGCGCTTGCGTCGGGTCTGTTCGAGGAGGAGCGGGCGGTGAAGAGCCTGCGGATTTTGCGGCGGGTGGTTTGATTGCTTCGTTAAACTGACTTGTCATTCCGCCGCTTCCGCCAGCGGCCGCTCCGCGAACAGGCGCGAGGCGGGCGTCGAACCCGTCAC
>DASVNC010000361.1:0-2770 GCA_036384055.1 Parvibaculum sp. | reverse complement strand
AAGCCACGCGCTGCCCATGCCCAAAGGCTTCAGCGCCATCGAGGCGGCGGCGCTGCCCGAAACCTTCTTCACCGTCTGGACCAATGTCTTCGAGCGCGGCGCGCTGAAGGCGGGCGAAACCTTTCTCGTTCACGGCGGCTCCAGCGGCATCGGCACGACGGCGATCCAGCTGGCCCATGTCTTCGGCGCCCGCGTCTTCGCCACGGCGGGCTCCGCCGACAAATGCGCCGCCTGCCGCGAGCTTGGCGCCGAAGCCGCCATCAACTACCGCGAACAGGATTTCGCCGCCGAGGTGAAGACGCTGACCGGCGGCCGCGGCGTCGATGTGATCCTCGACATGGTCGGCGGCGACTACATCCCGCGCAACATCGACGCGGCAGCCAGGGACGGCCGCATCGTCTCGATCGCTTTCCTCAACGGCGCGACGGCGGAAATCAACTTCATGCCCGTCATGCTGAAACGGCTGACGCTGACCGGCTCGACGCTCCGCCCACGGAGCATCGAGGAGAAAGCTGCGATTGCCACGCAACTGCGCAACAAGGTCTGGCCGCTTCTCGATGCGGGCCGCGTCCGTCCCCGGATCGACGCGACTTTCCCTCTGGCGCAGGCCGCGCAGGCTCACACACTTATGGAAAAGAGCAGCCATATCGGGAAAATCGTTCTAACCCTTTGATATTGCACGCGGCGCGAAAACATTCGCCCACGGAACGACATATTCCGACCTTCAAATCACCATAGCGCGCTCCGATAACGGAACTTCTGCGGCGCGCATGCATTTCACTCACCGGCCGCGGCGCCGGAATGCATGCGGCTCTCCCGCGCCGCCGAAAGACTCAAGTGTGCAATGAAGGATAGGAAAAAACCGATGAAGAACATCAGACGACTTTTTCTGGCGGCTGCGATCGCCACGGCCGGCACGGTTTCTCTCGGCGCATTCCAGCACGCGCAGGCAGCGACCGCCGAGGACCTGACCAAGGAATCGAACCTGGCGCTGCAGAAGCTCTACAAGACAAATCCGACCGCCGAGAAAATCGGCAGTCAGGCGAAGGCCGTGCTGATCTTCCCGTCCATCGTCAAGGCCGGCCTCGTCTTCGGCGGCGCCTATGGCGAAGGCGTGATGGAGAAGAAGGGCGCAGTCGTCGATTACTACAACACCGTGACGGGCTCCTGGGGCCTGCAGGCCGGCGCGCAGTCTTACGGCTACGTCGTCTTCCTGATGAACCAGAAGGCCGTCAACTACGTCAACAAGACCGCCGGTCTTGAGATCGGCGTCGGCCCGACGGTCGTCATCGTCGACGAGGGCGTCGCCAAGAACCTCTCGACCTCGACCCTGAAGGACGACGCCTATGCCTTCATCTTCGACCAGTCGGGCCTGATGGCCGGCGTCAGCATCGAAGGCACCAAGATCACCAAGATCAAACGCTGAGCCTTCGGCGACAAACACAGGAACGGCCGCCCTCCGGGGCGGCCGTTTGTTTACGGGGCCCTGAAAGGCGCCTGACATTACGGCAAATAATTTTCACGCGCCGGGCGCCCGTTCTCGCTTTCAATGGCGGGGCTTTGGCCCTATATAACGGCCATACCCGCTCTCACAGGACGAGAAGAGGGTTCATCCGAAGACCTCGGATGGACCGAAGGAACAGATATGATTCAGCCCCTGATGCCCAAGGCGACGGCCGTTTGGCTCGTCGAAAACACCTCGCTCACCTTCGATCAGATCGCGGATTTCTGCGGTTTGCATCCGCTTGAGGTGAAAGGCATTGCCGATGGCGACGTCGCCCAGGGCATCAAGGGCATGGACCCGGTGGCGTCCGGCCAGTTGTCGCGCGCCGAGATCGAACGCTGCCAGGGCAGCCCCTCGACCCGCCTGATGGCCGCCGAAAGCAAATACAAGGTGCCGCCGATCCAGCCGCGCAAGGGCCCGCGCTACACGCCGGTCTCCCGCCGTCAGGACCGCCCGGACGCCATCGCCTGGCTGCTGCGCAACCATCCCGAACTCACCGACGCCCAGGTCGCCAAGCTTGTCGGCACGACCAAGCCGACGATCCAAAGCGTCCGCGACCGTTCGCACTGGAACTCGGCCAACATCAAACCGGTCGATCCGGTGACGCTCGGCCTCTCGACCCAGATCGAACTCGACAATGCGGTGCAGAAGGCCGCCCGCAAGCTTGAGCGCGAGCGCAAGAAGGCCGACAAGGCCGCCGGCCGCACCGACACGCTGCTGCCTGCGTCGGAAACGACGGCGCCCGCCGCACCCCAGCACGCCACCATCGCCGCGCCCGAAGTCGCGCCCGAGAAGGACGAAAGCCGCAAGAGCTACGACGCCGACAGCGTCTTCGCGAAACTCAAGGACGTGAAGATCGAGGACGACGAGGAGTAGACGCGAAGCTTTATTGCGCGCGAAACACTTTGTCCGGCTATCGAAGGCCCTCCCCCAACCCTCTCCCCGAGGGAGAGGGCTTAGAAAGACGACCTCGCCCTTGAACCCCTCTCCCTCTGGGAGAGGGAGGGACCCATTGCGAAGCAATGGGAGGGTGAGGGCCTGCCCCTCACCCCTTCTGCGGATACCCCGCGCCCTCGAGCGCCTCGCCGATCTCATTCAAGATCATCGGATCGTCGATGGTCGCCGGCGTCGTCCAGGCCTCGCCGTCGGCGATCTTGCGCATTGTGCCGCGCAGGATTTTGCCTGAGCGCGTTTTCGGCAGGCGCTGCACGACGACCGCCGTCTTGAAAGCCGCCACCGGGCCGATCTTGTCGCGGACGAGTTGCA
>DASVNC010000360.1:0-1552 GCA_036384055.1 Parvibaculum sp. | reverse complement strand
GCGAGGTTCTTCAGGTTTCTGACCGGCACCGAGGCGCAAGCCGCCTTCCGCAAGGCCGGCTTCAGCTTCATTGCGACGGCGGCACGCCCATGAAAACGAACGGCAAAAAATCGGCGGGCATGGCGTCGCGTCTCGCTCTTTTCACGACGGTTGCCTGGTGCGCGCTCAGCTTGCCGGCCTTCGCGGACGATGCCGACATCATGAGGCGCCTCGACGCGATGCAGAAGATGCTCGAGACCCAGCAGCAGCAAATCCAGCAGCAGCGGGCGCAGATCGAAAGCCAGTCGCGGGAAATCGTCAGCCTGAAACACTCGTTGTCCGGGCGCGCCAAAACGGCCGTCGCACAGGCCGCGTCCGCGATTCCCGCGTCGGTTCAGACCGCGAACCAGCAGACGCAGATCGACGCATTAAAGACCGAGCTCGATTCCTACAAGACGACGCAGCGGCTGGAAAAACAGGACGAGCCCGGCTGGAGCTTCGCCAACGGGCGGCCCCTGTTGCAATCGCCGGACGGCCGTTTCACCTTTTCGGTGCGGGCGCTCGGCCAGTTCGACAATGCCTATTATGACCAGAGCGACAGCGCGGCGCGGCTTTCGACCGCCAATGGCGGCTCGCTCAGCAGCGGCTCCAACTTCCGCCGCGCGCAGGTCGGTTTCGCCGGCAAGATCTTCGGCGACTGGTCCTATCTTTTCAATTTCGACTTCGGCGGCAGCGGCGGCAATGAATCGCAGGGCCGGGTTCAGGCGGTCTATGTCGAATATGACGGGTTCAAGCCCTTCGCCCTGCGCGTCGGCGCCTTTCCGCCGCCGGCCGGCATCGAAGACGGCACGCCTGCCGGCGACACGATCTTCCTCGAACGCAATTCGCCGTCGGATGTCGCGCGCAACATCGCCGGCGGCGACGGGCGCGATGCGATCACCGCGCAATATGCGGGCGACGAATTTTTCGCGGCGCTGTCCCTGACGGGCGGCAAGGCTGCCGACACGACCGCCTATGCGGGCGAACAGATGGCGCTCCTTGCTCGCATTTCCGACCTCGTCTATTTCGACGACGACTGGCGCCTGCTTGTCGGCGTCAACGGCACCGACGTCTTCTCACCGCCGACCGCCAACACGGTCGGGCCGGCGGCGACGCATACCATCGCCTTCTCGACCGCGCCGGAAATCACCGTCGACGATACGGCCGCCAAGCTCGTCAACACCGGCGCGATCGGCGCCGACAGTGTCAGGCAGTGGGGCGTCGAGACGGCGGTGCAATGGCGCAACCTTTACGCGCAGGGCGGCTATTTCGGTTACGGGATCGAGAGGGCGGACGGCCTGCCCAATCCCGATTTCGACGGCTGGTATCTGCAAGGCACCTGGATCGTGACCGGCGAGCGGCGCGGCTACAGCACCGCCAACGGTGCCTTCACCTCGCCGAAGCCGAGCGTTCCGTTCTCGCTCGATGGCGGCGGGCCCGGCGCCTGGGAACTGGCGGTGCGCTACAGCGATCTCGACCTCAACTACAATGAGGGCAAGGCCGGCAGCGCCGCACCCGTCGGCGGCGTGCGCGG
>DASVNC010000359.1:0-7074 GCA_036384055.1 Parvibaculum sp. | reverse complement strand
GGCGCGCAAGGGGCTGCGCGGTGCGAAGCCGGTGCGGGTCGTCAAGGATATGGCCTCCGCTGCGCCTAAACAGCCGTCGATGAAAAAACGCGCCGCCGAGCCGCAGCGCGAGATCAATCTGGAAAATCTCCGCCGCCGGATCGAAGAGCTGATCGCCTATGGCTACGCCGCCTTTCGCGGTTTTCTGCTGCGCGGCCGTTTCTCCAGCCTGACGCGACGCATCGTCGTCTTCAACGTCGTCGCGCTGTGCGTGCTGGTGAGCGGCGTCCTTTATCTGAACCAGTTCCGCGAAGGCCTGATCGACGCCCGCCGCCAGAGTCTGCTGACGCAAGCCGAAATCATCGCCGGCGCCATCGCCGAAAACGCCACGTCGAATCCCGAAGCCCAGATCATCGATCCGCTGGTGCGCAAACCCGGCAAGCCGCTCGACATTCGCCCGCCGCGCGGCGACGACGACATGGATGATGAAACGGGCGACCGCGAATTGCCGATCATTCCGGAAAACGCCGCGCCGATCCTCCGCCGTCTGGTGCTGCCGACGCAGACGCGCGCGCGCCTCTACGACAAGGACGGCTGGCTGATCCTCGATTCACGCCAGCTCACCGCGTCGAGCCAGATCGTCGCCTTCGAGCTGCCGCCGCCGGCCGGTTCGGATTCCCGCGGTCCGGTCGCCCGCATATTCGACGGTTTGATGAAATTGCTGCCCGGCCGCGATCTCGAACGCTATCGCGAAGCCGGCAGCCAGAACGGTACCGTCTACAGCGAGGTTTCGCGCGCCCTGACCGGCCTGCCGTCGAGCATGGAACGTGTCAACGACCGCGGCGAGCTCATCGTCTCCGTCGCCGTGCCGATCCAGCGCTACCGCGCCGTGCTCGGCACACTGATGCTCTCAACACAAGGCGGCGACATCGACGCCATCGTGCGCGCCGAACGGCTGGCCATCGTGCAGGTCTTTCTCGTCGCACTCGGCGTCGCGATCCTGCTCTCGGTGCTGCTCGCAGGCACAATCGCCGAACCCGTGCGCCGGCTGGCGGAATCGGCCGAGATCGTCCGCCGCGGCAAGATGCGCCGCGCCCAGATCCCCGACTTCACGGATCGCCGCGACGAGATCGGCGAGCTATCCGGCGCGCTGCGCGACATGATGAATGCGCTCTATACCCGGATCGACGCGATCGAAAGTTTTGCCGCCGACGTCGCCCATGAACTGAAGAACCCGCTGACCTCGCTCCGCAGCGCCATCGAAACCTTTGCCGTGGCGAAGGATGAAAACGCCAAGGCGCGCCTGATGGCGATCATCCAGGACGACGTGAAACGCATCGATCGCCTGATCAGCGATATCTCCAACGCCTCGCGTCTCGACGCCGAGCTGTCGCGTGAGGAGATGGAAGACGTCAACGTGGCGACACTGCTCGAAACCGTCTGCGACATTTTCACCGAGACCGGCGTCGCGGGCGCGGCGCGCGTCCAGCTTTCGCTCGAGCCGGGCGTTCCGGGCCGGGCCGGCATGATCGTCAAGGGCTTCGACATGCGTCTGGGGCAGGTCGTGCGCAACCTCATCGACAACGCGCTCTCGTTCAGCCCCGCGGACGGCGTCGTGCATGTCTCGGCGCGGCGTGCGCCCGGCAAGATCGTCATTGCGGTCGAGGATGAGGGCCCCGGCATTCCGCCCGAAAATTTCGAACGCATCTTCGACCGCTTCCACACCGACCGGCCGGACAGCTTCGGCGAACATTCCGGTCTCGGCCTCGCAATCTCCAAGCAGATCGTCGAGGCGCATCACGGGACCATCCGCGCCGAGAACCGCGTCGAAGAAGACGAAGAGACGGATGAGACGCATGTGCTCGGCGCGCGCTTCATCGTCGAACTGCCGATCTCGACGGGAGCGTGAACTTGGCCAGTCTGGTTCACGGAACCTGCGTCGCCTTTGGTTTGCGCGCGGTCCTGCTTCGGGGGCCGTCGGGCAGCGGAAAATCCGACCTGGCCTTTCGCCTGATCGGGCTCGGCGCGACGCTCGTCGCCGACGATCAGGTGAGCCTCGCGGCGGAGGAAGGCCGGGTCGTCGCTTCGGCGCCCGAGAGGCTTTCCGGCCTGCTTGAGCTGCGCGGGCTGGGCCTGGCGGCTATGCCAGCCGCGCCCCGCGCCGGGCTTGCGCTTGTGGTGGACCTTGTCCCCCGCGACGCTGTGCCGCGCCTGCCGGAACCCCGATACGCCGCGGTCGAGGGCCTTGACCTGCCTCTGCTGGCGCTCCACGCATTTGACCTGACGGCCGCGGAGAAGGTACGTCTCGCGCTCGAAACGATAGCGGTTCGCGGCTTTCCGGGCGACGACGGCAGGCTCGGTGATCGGGCCTGAATGGTCACCGGACCGATGCTTGTATTTCGAGCGCGATTGGAGGCACGATACGCCCCTCGCGGGGGCGCGGGGCGCCGGCTTTGCCGTGTATAAGGGCGCCGGCGGCCGGAACGTGAATCCGGGCAAGGAAGCCTTGCCGGGCAAACGGCGTTCCGGGTTCGATAGCTTGAGCGCAGTCTTTCTGCAAACCGCCACACATTTGCGGATTGCGCTCCAAGAGGGCAGTTGATGATCGGATTAGTACTCGTAACCCACGGGGCCTTGGCCAGCCAGTTCGTCGCGGCCGTGGAGCATGTCGTGGGCCCGCAGCCGCAAGTGGCGGCGATCTGCATTGGCCCCGACGACGACATGGAGCAGCGCCGCAAGGATATTCTGGAAGCGGTCGCCAAGGCCGATTCGGGCGACGGGGTCATTCTCCTCACCGACATGTTCGGCGGCACGCCGTCGAACCTCGCCATCTCCGTGATGGACAAGGCGAAGGTCGAAGTGATTGCCGGCGTTAATCTTCCCATGCTGATCAAGCTCGCCAGCGTTCGCGACACGGTGAGCCTCGGCAAGGCCGTCGACCTCGCGCAGGAATCCGGCCGCAAATATATTTCGATTGCGAGCCGCGTGCTGGCCGGCGACGGAGCCTGAGCCGATGGATGAAGGCTCGACCGTGACATCCGGCGATGCGCCTCGCCCCGCCAACCGTTTGCTGAACATCGTCAACAGCCGCGGACTGCACGCGCGAGCGTCGGCGAAATTCGTTCAGTGTGCGGAGAAGTTCGACGCTGAAGTCAAGGTCTCGAAAGACGGCAACGTCGTCTCCGGCACCTCGATCATGGGCCTGATGATGCTCGCCGCCGCGCCCGGCTGCTGCATTCTGATCGAGGCGACAGGCGCCGAGGCCGACGCCGCCCTCGATGCGCTCGAAGCCCTCGTCTCCGACGGCTTCGGAGAGCGCGACTGACGCGCCGCCAGCCAACTCCGTTGTTTTCGCCAGTTCGACCGGCCGCGCGGCCCGCGGCAGGCCGCCTGCTGCCTTGTTCCAACGGGAAAAACATATAAAGATTTCTTTATATGTTTGTTGCCTCCCTGCGGAGCGGCTGCTATAAGGCCGGAAACCCTTCGCCGGGGCGCCGCCGCGCGCCTTTGGCCCTGCGCATTTCCAAGGAGCCCCCATGAGCAACGATTACGTCGTCAAGGACATCAACCTCGCCGATTGGGGCCGTAAGGAAATCGACATCGCCGAAACCGAAATGCCGGGCCTGATGGCGACCCGCGCCGAATACGGCAAGGCCCAGCCCCTAAAGGGCGCACGCATCGCCGGTTCTCTGCACATGACGATCCAGACCGCGGTTCTGATCGAGACGTTGAAGGCGCTGGGCGCCGATGTGCGCTGGGCGTCCTGCAACATCTACTCGACGCAGGACCACGCCGCCGCCGCCATCGCGGCCTCGGGCACGCCCGTCTTCGCCATCAAGGGCGAGAGCCTTGAGGATTACTGGGAATATACCCACCGCATTTTCGAATGGTCGGATGGCGGCGCGCCGAACATGATCCTCGACGACGGCGGCGACGCGACGCTGCTTGTCCATCTGGGCAAGCGCGCCGAAGAAGGCGACGTCGCCTTCCTCGAAACCGCCTCGAACGAGGAAGAGGAAATTCTCTACGCGGCGATCAAGCGCCGTCTGAAGCACAAGCACGGCTGGTACAGCCAGTTGGCGAAAAGCATCCGCGGCGTCACCGAGGAAACGACGACCGGCGTGCATCGTCTCTATGAAATGCAGAAGAAGGGCACGCTGCTCTGGCCGGCGATCAACGTCAACGACAGCGTGACGAAATCGAAGTTCGACAATCTCTATGGCTGCCGCGAGTCGCTGGTGGACGGCATCCGCCGCGCCACCGACGTCATGATGGCCGGCAAGGTCGGCGTCGTCGCCGGCTTCGGCGATGTCGGCAAGGGTTCGGCGGCTTCGCTCCGCAATGCCGGCGCCCGCGTCATCGTCACCGAGATCGACCCGATCTGCGCGCTGCAGGCGGCGATGGAGGGCTACGAAGTGACGACGATGGAAGAAGCCGCGCCCCGCGGCGACATCTTCGTCACCTCGACCGGCAATGTCGACGTGATCACGGTCGATCACATGCGGGCGATGAAGGACCGTTCCATCGTCTGCAACATCGGCCATTTCGACAGCGAAATTCAGGTCGGCGCCTTGAAGAACTTCAAATGGCACAACGTCAAGCCGCAGGTCGATGAGATTGAGTTCAATGACGGCAAGCGGATCATCCTGCTCGCCGAAGGCCGCCTGGTGAATCTCGGCTGCGCCACCGGCCATCCGAGCTTCGTCATGTCGGCTTCCTTCACCAACCAGACGCTCGCCCAGATCGAGCTCTGGACGAAGCCCGGCGAGTACGACAAGAAGGTCTACACGCTGCCCAAGAAGCTCGACGAAAAGGTCGCCGCCCTTCACCTGGCGAAGATCGGCGTCAAGCTGACAAAGCTCACGGACAAGCAGTCCAGCTATATCGGCGTTGCCGAGACAGGCCCCTTCAAGCCCGAGACCTACCGTTACTGAACGCCTCGATGTTTGCCGTGTGAGAGCGGATGAAAACGGAAAAAGCCTGGCCCTCTGGCCGGGCTTTTTCTTGACCCATCGGTCCCTTTTCGCCTCACACTGAGACTTGATGTAGTATTGCCGCTGGTGATTTGCGGCGCAGGAGCGCCCGAGGGGCAGTTAAGTAAAAGGGGATGCGGATGCCGCCGGTGCAGAAGCACGGATGGCAAGGCGGGGCGGCGTGCATCGGCGCGGCGCTGGCTGCTGCATCGATCTTTGCCTCGTCCGCCCTTGCCTCGTCCGCCTTGGCCGCGCCGGCCTTCCCCGACAAGCTTCCAGACAGCCTGCCCGATGCGTTGACGAAGCTCGGCATGCCGGCCGCCGCTGCCGCCGAGCCAGCGATAAGCCTCTATCTGCTGGTCGCCCTCGGTGTCGCGACGCTCGGTCTCGCCACCGCCTTCGCGGCCATGCGCGCCGCAGGTTCCGCCCGGCGCATTGCGCTTGCCCGCGAACAGGAATTGGCCAACCTCGATGCGCGGCTCCATGCCGCGGAATCCATTCTCGCCGCCGAGCCCGATGCGGTCTTTATATGGACGCCGGAAAGCCTGCGAGCGGCGCCGGGCACGTTTCAATCGCGCCCGCGCATCGTCGGCTCGACAGCGACGCTGGTCGATCCGGCCTCGGGCGATCTCGACTTCGCCTATCTCCTCTCGCGTCTCGCCCCCGAAAATGCGGGCCGTCTCAACACGGCGGTGCAGCGTCTGAGAACCCGCGGCGCGCGCTTCTCTCTGCATGTTCAGTCGCTCGACGGCCGCACCTTTGAAGCCGAAGGCCGCCCGGCCGGCGCGCTCGCCGTGCTCTGGCTGCGCGACGTCACCGGCGAGCGCGCTGAAGTCAGCCGCCTGATGGAGCGGCTGCGTCAGGCCGAAGCCAGCCGCGCCCGCTTCGAGGAACATGTAATGGTGGCGCCGTTCCCGGCCTGGCGCCGCAACGAGGAGGGCCGTCTCACCTGGGTGAACGATGCCTATGCGCGCGCCGTCGATGCGGCGACGCCGGAAGATGCGGTGATGCGCGGCCTCGAACTTCTGAGCGAGGAAGTTCTCTCGACGCTGCGCCGCCGCCTTTTCGACCGCGCCCGGGCGAATGAGCGCGCGCATGCGATCATGGCGGGAGAGCGCCGCGCCATCGAGGTTTTCGAGACCCGCGTCGCCGACGGCGTCGCCGGCATCGCCGTCGATGTCTCGGCGCTCGATCACGCCGAGGCCGAACTGCGCCGCCACATCGAAAGCCATGCCGCGACGCTCGACCGGGTGACGACCGCGGTGGCGATTTGCGGGCCCGACAAGCGGTTGAAGTTCCACAACCGCGCCTTCGAACTTCTCTGGGGTCTCGATCCGCAATGGCTCGACGCCGAGCCGACCGACGGCGAAATCCTCGATCAGCTGCGCGCCCAGCGCCGCCTGCCCGAGCAGCCAAATTTCCAGGCCTGGAAACAGTCGCGCATGGAGCTTTACACCTCGCCCGAGCCCGTCGAGGAATACTGGCATCTGCCCGACGGCCGCATCGTCAAGGTGGTCGGGCAGGCACATCCCTTTGGCGGCGTCGTCTATCTTTATGAAAACGTCACCGAGCAGCTCAATCTCGAAAGCTCCTACAACACGCTTGCCCGCGTGCAGCGTGAGACGATCGATCACCTTTAGGAGGGCGTCGCCGTCTTCGGCTCCGACGGCCGCCTGAAGCTGTCCAATCCCGCCTATGCGCGCATTTGGGCGCTGCCGCCCGATGCGCTTGAAGGCGAACCGCATGTGAACGACATCGCCGAAATCTCGCGCGCGCTTTATAGCGACGATGCGCAGCGGGAAACCTTCAAGAACCGCATCACGCAAGCCTCGGGTATGCGGGTGCCGGCAACGGGGCGTTTGAACCGTCCCGACGGCACCGTCATCGACTACGCCATCGTGCCGCTGCCCGACGGCGCCAGCCTTATCACCTATGTCGACGTGACGGATTCGATCAAGATGGAGCTCGCGCTGCGCGAGCGCAACGACGCGCTGGAAACGGCCGACCGGCTGAAGTCGGAATTCATCAGCCACGTTTCCTATCAGCTCCGCACGCCGCTGACGAATATCCTCGGTTTCGGCGAAATTCTCGAAGCCGAAATGTTCGGCGATCTGTCCGCCAA
>DASVNC010000358.1:0-6909 GCA_036384055.1 Parvibaculum sp. | reverse complement strand
ATTGGCAAGCAGTTTCGCCGATGAAAGGTCGTGCACCACTTATGCAGGCGAAAACTCGTGCTATCGTCCGTCGAATGATAAAACGCAACGACATGATCGACTTCGAGGATGTGAAGGCGCGGGCGCTGAAAAAGCCCGAGGTTCGCTCTGCTTTCATCAAGACGCGCGCCATGCGCATTGCCACCGAAGCCGTGCAACGGATTCACGCATTGCGAAAGCTCAGCCAGTCCGACGTCGCGACCGCAATGGGCAAACCGTAATCCCTTGTCGTCCGCAGCGAGAGCACCCGTGCGAATACGACGAAATCAGGAAGAACGAAGGGCACGCGCGCCGCGGCCTCATCACGTCATGCCCCGGTTTAACCGGGGCATCCACGCCACCGCAAAGGTCCGTCATTCAGGAAAGACGTGGATGGCCCGATCAAGTCGGGCCATGACGACGAGGGGAGCCTGTGGAGAACAAGCAGCACCAATGTCATTGTTCACCAGCAAGATCCACCAGGCCACAAATTGATTTCGGCAACATCTAGTCTCGGCCGCAAAAAAATTCTGTCGCGTGCCATGCGAACCTTGGCCAATAAGGATTTGAAAGCATGACAACTTCGATTAATGATCGAGATGGCCGCTATCGACATTTTCGACTATTCCAGTCGTATGCTGAGGATTTGTTTAATAAGGCAGCTATAGCTGACCATCGTCATGAGAACAGAAAGAACGCTCTAGGATTCAACGTCGCAAAGTTTGGGCGACTGGGTGGAATCGACAAACGGATATGTGATGTCTTCTACGGCTCTCGTCCTATTGATCGCGTCAGAGAATTTAGCGGCTTCGCACAACCACCAACAGAGCGCCTCCTCATTCAAAGGAGTGGCGGCATCGCTTATCATCGATTGGATAGTGGGTATGTTATATGTCTCATATATCCACCGGCGACTGATGGTATGCGCCAGCCCGTTGACGCGGTACTAGTTGAACGCCAATTGGATCCCCGCTTGCTCCTAAGCGAAGCTTTGGTCGCCAGGCATTTTCGTTTCTATTCCGCGTATCTCGAATGTTGCGACGTTGACGGATTCCCAACATTGGGAGATCGGCTCTTATATTTTTGGCTTCTAACTTTCAAACGGCGGGTGAAAAACGGCAAAATCAAAACGCCAATTGCTTACAATCGGCTACTACGATCAGTCGAATTCGCTCTTACAGTTGGATTGAGCGGATTTTTCTTGTGGGCCATAAGCAGATTTTTTCCGACGACATAAAGGCGAGGCGCCTTTCCTATCTTCCCCACCCCTTGCCTTCCCCAACGTCCCATTGCATTATCCGCGCCGCTTACTGACATTATTGAAAGCTGCTACGGAGCGAGAGTCATGCCGAGCTATAAGGCCCCGGTTGAGGATTTCCTGTTTCTGTTTCATGAGCTTCTCGGCATCGAGAAGCGGACCGATCTGCCGGGCTTTGCGGAACTCACGCCCGACATGACGTCGGCGATCCTCGAAGGCGGCGCGAAGTTCTGCGAGGAAGTGCTGCAGCCGCTGAACCAGTCGGGCGACGAGGAAGGCTGCCACCTTGAAAACGGCGTGGTGCGCACGCCCAAGGGCTTCAAGGAAGCCTTCAAGGCCTATGCCGACGGCGGCTGGAACAAGCTCGGCGTGGCCGAGGAGCTGGGCGGCGCGAACCTGCCCTCCGTCATCACCTTCGCCTTTTCCGAAATGGGCTCGTCGGCCAATCAGGCCTTCGCGATGTATCCGGGCCTCACCGGCGCGGCGCTGGGCGCGCTCTGGGCGACGGGCGAGGACTGGATGCGCAAGCACGTGGCGACGCGCATGGCCGACGGCGACTGGGCGGGCACCATGTGTCTGACCGAGCCCCATTGCGGCACCGACCTGAAGCTGATGAAGACGAAAGCCGTCAAACAGGCGGACGGCACCTATCGCGTCTCGGGGACGAAGATCTTCATCTCCGGCGGCGACCAGGACATCACCGACAACATCATTCACATGGTGATCGCGAAGATTCCGGGCGAGGACGGCAAGCTCGCCGACGACCTCTCGACCGTGAATTTCTTCATGGTGCCGAAGATGCTGGTCGATCCCGAGACGGGCGCGATCACCGGCCGCAACGGCGTGACGGTGGGCGCGGTCGAAAAGAAAATGGGCATCAGGGGCAACGCCACCTGCGTCATGAACTTCGACAATGCCGTCGCCTATCACCTGAAGGGCCGCCCCTCGACGGTGAAGACCGAAACCGGCGAAGTGAAGAAATCGAAATCGGCCGGCATGGCCGGCATGTTCGGCATGATGAACGGCGCGCGCATGGGCGTCGGCATTCAGGGCATCGCGCAGGGCGAGGTCGCCTACCAGAACGGCGTCGCCTATGCGCAGGAGCGGCTTGCCGGCCGCGCGCTGACCGGCGTGAAAAATCCGTCGGGCCCCGCCGATCCGATCATGGTGTTTCCGGACGTGCGCCGCCTTCTCATCGGCTCGCGCTCTTTCGTCGAAGGGGCGCGCGCGCTCGCCATGTACGTCTCGTTCCTCTTCTCGGTGTCGCGCTCGAGCGCCGATCCGAAGGAGCGCGAGGAGGCTGAAGACCTCAGCCAGCTTTTCACGCCGGTCATCAAGGCCTATTTCACCGACAAGGGCTTCGAGGCGGCCAATGCCGCGATGCAGGTGTTCGGCGGCCACGGCTATATCCGCGACAACGGCATGGAGCAGTTCGTGCGCGATGCGCGCATCAACCAGGTCTATGAAGGCGCGAACGGCATTCAGGCGCTCGATCTCGTCGCCCGCAAGATGACGTCGAAAGGCGGCCGCGCCACGCTGACCTTCTTCGCCAAGCTTGACGCCTTCATCAAGGAGAACGAAGGCATCGAGGAGATGAAGCCCTTCGTCGGCCCGCTGAAGACAGGCTATGGCCGCCTCGGCGAGGCGGCCGGCTGGCTGATGCAGAACGCCCCGAAGAACTACGACAATGCGGGCGCCGCCTCCTACGACATCCTCAACATCTTCGGCACGGTGACGCTCGCCTGGATGTGGGCGCAGATGGCCAAGGTGTCGATGGCGAAGCTCGCGGCCGGCACCGGCAATGCCGAGTTCTACAAGCGCAAGCTCACGCTGGCGCGCTACTGGATGGAACGCGAAGTGCCGCTGACCGCCGGCTGGCTCGAACGCTCCCGCGCCGGCGCCGACGGGCTGATGGAGCTCGACGCCTCGGGTTTCTGAGCTAGCCAAAAAGTAAAGTGTCGTCCCGGGACTTGTTCCCGGGACCCATCTTCCTCCCGGTTGTGACCGATGCTGCATGGACCCCGGGAATAAATCCCGGGGTGACAGCTTCAATGAGTTGCGCGGCCCCTATCCCCCGCCTGCGCTTCGCGGCAGAATGCGCGCCATGCACGATATCCATGCGACGCCGCTCCTCTATCCGCTGATCTTCCTTGCCGCCGCCGTCATCGCCGTGCCGGTGTTCCGCAAGGCGGGGCTGGGCCCCGTCATCGGCTATCTCGCGGCCGGCATCGCCATCGGCCCGCATGGCGCGGCGCTCTTTGCCGATCCGGAATCGATCTTCGGCCTCGCCGAACTGGGCGTCGTGCTGCTGCTCTTCATCATCGGCCTCGAGCTGAAGCCCTCGCGGCTCTGGACCATGCGGCGCGACATCGTCTGGCTCGGCCTCTCCGAACTTGCGCTCTGCGGCGCGGCGCTGGGCGGCCTTGCCATGCTGGCAGGCCTCGACCCGCGCGCCGCCACCATCGCGGGCGCCGGCCTCGCGCTCTCCTCGACCGCCTTCGCCGCGCCGCTGATGGAGGAGCGCAACGAGCTGACGAGCCCCTACGGCCAGCGCGCCTTCGCCATCCTGCTGCTGCAGGACCTCGCCATCGTCCCGCTGCTGGCGCTCGTCGCCCTGATCGCGCCCGGTGAGAAAGCGCCGACCGGCGGCTGGACCGACACGGGCCTCATCTTCGGCGCCGTCGCCCTCGTCGTCCTGATCGGCCGCTATCTGCTGAACCCGATGTTCCGCATTCTCGCCAACGCCAACGCGCATGAAATCATGACGGCGGCGGCGCTGCTCGTCGTCCTCGGCGCGGCGACCATCATGCAGGTCGCCGGCCTGTCGATGGCGATGGGCGCCTTCCTTGCGGGCGTACTGCTGGCGGAATCGAGCTTCCGCCACGAGCTTGAAGCCGACATCGAGCCCTTCCGCGGGCTTCTTCTCGGCCTTTTCTTCATCACCGTCGGCATGGCCATCAACCTGAAGCTGATGCTGGCGCACTGGCAGCTCATCGTCATTGCCGTGCCGGTCTTCATGATCGTGAAGAGCCTGGCGATCTTCGCGCTGGCCCGCGTCTCCGGTTCCTCGCGCGCCGACGCGGTGAAAATCGGCGGCGTGCTGTCGCAGGGCGGCGAATTCGCCTTCGTGCTGTTCGGCACCGCGGTGACGGCCGGCGTGATGCAGGCCGACAACGCCAATCTCCTCACCGCCATCGTCACCATCTCGCTGGCGTTGACGCCGCTTGCCTATGCGATCGCTGTCCGCATCGCCAGGCCCAAAACCGTCGTCGAGGAAATGGAAATCGATTTCTCCGACGCCAAGGGCAAGGTCGTCATCATCGGCTTCGGCCGCTTCGGCCAGGTGGTTGCGCAGTTCCTGCTCTCGCAGGGGATCGAAGTGACGGCCATCGAACGCGACGTCGAGCAGATCCGCGCCGCGACGCGCTTCGGCTTCCGCGTCTATTACGGCGACGGCACGCGCCTCGACGTGCTGCGCGCCGCCGGCTGCGCCGACGCCTCGCTGATCGCGCTCTGCGCCGTGAAGAAGGACGCCTCGGGCAAGATCGTCGATCTGGTGCAGCAGCACTTCCCTCTGGCGAAACTCTATGTCCGCGCCTATGACCGCCGCCAGGCGCTGGAACTGCTGAAAAAGAATATCGACTATCAGGTCCGCGACACCTACGAATCCGCCGTCGCTTTCGGCGTCGCGGCGCTGGAAGGCCTCGGCTTCAACCGCGAACAGGTCGCCGAGATCGAGGCCGACATGCGCCGCCGCGACGCCGAACGTCTGGCGCTGCAATTGACCGAGGGCGAACTTCTGGCCGGCAAGCACCTGATGCATACGCGGGCCGTGCAGCCCGAACCGCTGATCCAGCCCAAACGCGCCGCCGAAGCCTTGACCCGCGAGACCGAGGAAATCTCGAAGCCCGAAGCCGCCACGGGCACGGACGGCCCGGACTGACGCCGACAAACGGGTGACGGACGCAAAACCCGCCTGTAACTTCTCGCGCATATTCATTTCACTTCCCGGGGAAACGCACATGAAAAATCTCTTCGACATCAAGGGCAAGGTCGCTCTCGTCACAGGCGGCTCGCGCGGCATCGGCGAGATGATCGCCACCGGCTTCGTCGAGGCGGGCGCCAAGGTCTATATCTCGGCCCGTAAGGCGCAGGTCTGCAACGAGCTTGCCGAGGAACTGTCGAAGAAGGGCACCTGCGTTTCGATCCCCGCCGATCTCGGCACGATGCAGGGCGTCGAATTCCTCGCCGGCGAAATCGCCAAGCGCGAGCCGAAGCTCGACATCCTGGTCAACAATGCGGGCGCCGCCTGGGGCGAGCCGATCGATCAGTATTCGGAGAGCGGTTGGGACAAGGTAATGAACATCAACCTGAAGGGCCCGTTCTTCGTGACGCAGAAGCTGCTGCCGCTGCTCCGGAAAGCGGGCACGCATGAAGACCCGGCGCGCATCATCAACATTGCTTCCGTCAACGGCATCGTGCCGCCGGAGCTCGAAACCTATGCCTACTCGTCTTCCAAGGCCGGCGTCATCATGCTGACACGCCATCTCGCTGGCCGTCTGGCGGGCGACAACATTCTCGTCAACGCCATCGCGCCCGGACCCTTCCCGAGCCAGATGATGAAAGCGACGCTCGAAACCTTCGGCGACCAGATCAAGGCGGACAATCCACGGAAGCGCATCGGCACGCCGGAAGATATCGCCGGCGTCGCGATCTTCCTGTCGTCGCGGGCCTCCGCCTATACGACCGGCGCGGTCATCCCCTGCGACGGCGGCGCGGCGGAGGTGTGATAACCGCCACCCCAAACCTCCAGTGTCGTCCCGGGACTTGGTCCCGGGACCCATCTTCCTCTCCATTTGCGAGTGACGCTACATGGACCCCGGGAATAAATCCCGGGGTGACACTTCGATTGGGCGAAGCTAACAAATAGCTACCGCCGAAACCGCGCGACGAGTTGCGAGAGCCACATCCTCACCCGCGCCACGACGCCGATGCGCGAAGGCTTTTGCGACGCCTCGGCAATGGCGGGCAAAGCATCCACCATGACGATGACGGGCAGCGCCTCGACGATTTCGTGGACCGCTTCGACAACCGCGGCCGCTTCATGCACAACGACATCCTGCGCCTTGGTCCACGCCTCGGCGAGGCGATGCGGCTCCGGTTCTTCGTCCCGGACGATCTTGACGCCGGTCGCCCGCTCCGCCGCCGCCGTGATCGCATCGGCGAAGACATCGACGAGATCGAGCGGAATGTCGTGGCCCATGCCGGCGACGAGACGCAGCTCCGCCCCTTCGATATGCGCCGCCGTGTCGTGACCCGCCTCGACCGGCACCAGCGGATCGGCCTCGCCGTGGAGAACGACCGTCGGCGCGACGATGCGCCGGAGCTTCGGCCGCCGGTCGCCGTTGACCGCCACCGCCGCCATGTGGCGAAGCACGCCCGCCGGGTAGTAACCACGCTTGGCGTCGCGCGTCACCCAGCGGCGGAGGATCTCGTCCTCCGTCGGATAGTCCGGACTGCCGATCGTCCTGTAGGTCTTCATCCCGCGCTCGATGATGGCCGCGAGATTGGAGGCGGCGGGCGCGGGCGACATCAGCAGGCCGAGCACGCGCGATTTCGGATGCGGCAGCATC
>DASVNC010000357.1:0-13364 GCA_036384055.1 Parvibaculum sp. | reverse complement strand
GCCTGCGGGCGCAGCCCGCGCCGGCGGAGTGACGCCGATGCGCAGGCTTGTCTTCGCGCTTCTGCTTCTCGTCGCGGCCGCGGCGCCCGCCTTCGCCGTCGATCCGGGCGAAAAACTCGCCGACCCGGCGCTGGAGGCCCGCGCCCGCGCCATCTCGCAGGAACTCCGCTGTCTCGTCTGCCAGAACCAGTCGATCGACGATTCCAACGCCGACCTCGCACGCGACCTGCGCCGCATCGTCCGTGAACGGCTGGTGGCAGGCGACAGCGACAAGGAGGTCGTCGGCTACATCGTCGCCCGCTACGGCGAGTTCGTGCTGCTGCGTCCCCGCTTTGAAGCGGCGACATGGCTCTTGTGGCTGGGGCCGGCGCTGGCCTTGCTGATGGGGGGCGGCGTCATCCTCGCGCTCTTCCGCCGCAAGGGCGCGACCGCGCCCGCCGCCCTCGATTCCGCCGAAACGGAGCGGCTGAAGCGCATTCTCGGCGAGACGGAAAGCCCCACACCGCACCGTTAAACCACTGAAAAGTCAGGGTTTTCGCCGATCTTCCAGCCGCCTTCATTCGGCCATTCTTCCTTGTAATGTTTCGGACATGAATTGGTAAGGTCTGGTGGCCAAGCTTGAGGTCAACGGTCATCGGATTCTTGACCGCCGGGACTGAACAAGCCGCCGGACGGCCTCGGAAAACATCAGTGCTAGCCATGAGGAGTTCACGACATGACGAATAGCGCCCCGCGCCGCGGAATGACGACGCGCAAGCTGCTGCGCACGACTGCGGTGCTCGCCACAGCCGGTGCGATCGGATTTGGGGCCTTCAGCTTGTCCGCGCGCGCCGATACCGCGCCGCTGAATGCGCCGACCGAACAGAAAACCGAGCTGTCGACGCTGCCGAGCTTTGCCGATCTCGTCGAAAAGGTTTCGCCCGCTGTCGTGTCGATCCGTGTGGTCGAGGAAGAAGAGGTCGGCGCCAGCGACGGCGACGGCGAGACGCCCGATCTTCCGTTCCCGCCCGGCAGCCCCTTCGAGAAATTCTTCAAGCAGCTCCAGCCCAAGGGTCCGGACGGCAAGCCGCTGAAGCGCAAGGCGATGGCGCAAGGCTCGGGCTTCTTCATTTCCGCCGACGGCTATGTCGTCACCAACAATCACGTCGTCCAGAACGGCAAGGACATTACGGTTGTCCTCAGCGACCAGACCGAAATGAAGGCGAAGCTCGTCGGCACCGACCTGAAGACCGACCTCGCCCTCATCAAGGTGAAGACGACGAAGCCGATGCCTTATGTGGCCTTCGGCGACAGCGACAAGCTGCGCGTCGGCGACTGGGTGCTGGCGGTCGGCAATCCCTTCGGCCTCGGCGGCACGGTGACGAGCGGCATCGTCTCGGCGCGCGGCCGCGAAATCGGCGCCGGTCCCTATGACGACTTCCTGCAGATCGACGCCTCGATCAACCGCGGCAATTCGGGGGGGCCGACCTTCGACATTCACGGCAACGTCGTCGGCGTCAACACGGCGATCTATTCGCCGACCGGCGGCAGCGTCGGCATCGGCTTCGCCATTCCCTCGAACATCGCCAACCGTGTCGTCGCCCAGTTGAAGGAACACGGCAAGGTCACGCGCGGCTGGCTTGGCGTCGCCATCCAGCCGGTCGACCCCGATCTCGCCTCCAGCCTGTCGCTGGACAAGCCGAAGGGCGCTCTCGTCGCTGAAGTGACGCCCGGCAGCCCGGCGCAGAAGGCGGGCATCGTCGCGGGCGATGTCATCGTCAAGGTCAACGGCGCTGATATGACGGATGTGCGCGACGTCAGCCGCACCGTCGCCGACCTGCGCCCCGGAACAAACGCGGCCATCGAACTCTGGCGCTCCGGCAAGGCGAAGGACATCAATGTCGCCATTGCCGTCTTCCCGGACAAGATCGAAACGGCGCAGGCGGACGAGAACAAGCCAGCCCCGGCGGAAGCGACGCAGAGCCTCGGCCTTGCCCTGACGCAGGGCGACGGCGGTGTCGTTGTGCAGAGCGTCGATCCGAACAGCGAAGCAGCCGAAAAGGGCATCCAGCCCGGCGACGTCATCGTCAAGCTGTCGGGCAAGGACGTGAAGACGCCTTCCGACATCGTTGACGGCGTGAGTGCTGCCAAGAAGGCCGACAAGACCTCGGTGCTTCTGCTTCTGCGCACGCAGGATCAGCAGCGCTTCGTCGCGCTGACGATCAACAAGGCCTGAGGCGGCAAGGGTCAATGCGTATCCTTGTCATTGAAGACGACCTTGAAGCGGCGGCCTATGTCGTCAAGGGCTTGCGCGAAAGCGGACATATCGTCGATCACGCGGCGGACGGGGAGGACGGGCTGACGCTCGCCCTCTCCGGTTCCTTCGACGTGCTGATCGTCGACCGCATGTTGCCCAAACGCGACGGCCTGAGCGTCGTCGCCACGTTGCGCGCGGAGGGCATCCGCATTCCGGTGCTGTTCCTCTCGGCGCTGGGCGAGGTTGATGACCGCATCATGGGCCTGAAGGCGGGCGGCGACGACTATCTGACCAAGCCCTATGCCTTTGCCGAATTGCTCGCCCGCATCGAGGTTCTGGTGCGCCGCGCCAACCCCGATCAGGTGCGCACCAAGCTGCAGGTCGGCGATCTCGAAGTCGATCTGCTGGCCCGCAAGGTCAGCCGCGCCGGACAGGACATAGACCTCCAGCCGCGTGAATTTCGCCTGCTTGAATATCTGATGAAACATGCCGGACAGGTGGTCACGCGGACCATGTTGCTGGAGAATGTCTGGGAGTATCATTTCGATCCTCAGACAAATGTGATCGACGTGCATATCTCGCGGCTCAGGGCGAAGATCGACAAGAGCTTCGGCCAGCCGCTGCTGCACACGATCCGGGGGGCCGGCTATTCGCTACGCGCTGCCGACTAGTCTTCTCAAGACGTCGACCTTCAGGCTGGCGGTTCTGTACCTCGGCCTGTTCGCCGCGTCGGCAATCATGCTGCTGGCCTATGTCTACTGGAACACGGCGGGCTTCCTCGTCCGTCAGACGGATGAAGCCGTGCAGGCCGAAATCACCGGCCTTGCCGAACAATATGCGCAAGGCGGTCTGCCGCTTCTCGTCCACACCGTCATCCAGCGGTCGCGCGATCCGGGGCAGAGCCTCTACCTGGTGCTCGATCCGGCGGGCGACGTCCTCGCCGGCAATCTCGACGGCAAACCCAAGGCGGCGCCCGGCCCCGACGGCTGGATGGATTTCAACTACAACCGCAAGGGCCTCGAAGGCGTCGAGAAAAAGGCTGCCCGCGCCCGCGCATTCTTTCTCCCCGAAGGCTTCTACCTGCTCGTCGGCCGCGACGTGCAGGAGCGCCGCGAAATCGAAAGCCTCATCACCAGTGCTCTTGCCTGGGCCATTGCGCTGACGATGGCGCTCGGCCTTGTCGGCGGCCTCTTCATGAGCCGCAACATGCTGGCGCGCGTCGATGCCATCAACCGGTCGAGCCGCGACATCATGCAGGGCGACCTCTCGCGGCGGCTGCCGATTGCAGGCACCGGCGACGAGCTCGATCAGCTCGGCCGCAACCTCAACGCCATGCTCGACCAGATCGAAGCCCTGATGACCGGAATGCGGCAGGTGACGGATAACGTCGCCCATGATCTCCGCAGCCCGCTCAACCGGCTGCGCAACCGTCTTGAAGTGACGCTGCTGCGCGACACATCGCCCGACGAATATCGCCAGACGCTCGAAAAAACGATCGCGGAAGCAGACGGCCTGCTCGGCACCTTTAACGCGCTCCTGATGATTGCGCGCGCCGAAGCCGGTTCGCTGCGGGAGGCAATGGAACTGATCGACCCGGCCGTCATCATCCGCGACGCCGCCGAGCTCTACGAGCCGGTCGCCGAGGAAAAGGGCCTCAGACTTGTCGTCGATGCGCCGGAAGGATTGCAGGTGCGCGGCAACCGCGAGCTTCTCTCGCAGGCGCTGGCAAACCTGATCGACAACGCCATCAAGCACACGCCCGAAAATGGTGCCGCCGAGCCGGCGATCACCATCTCGGCGAGGCAGGATCCTTCCGGCCGCATCGCGCTGTCCGTCGCCGATCGCGGCGCGGGCATCCCCGCGCATGAGCGGTCCCATGTGTTCGAGCGGTTTGTGCGCCTCGAAGCGAGCCGCAACACGCCCGGTTCCGGTCTCGGCCTCAGCCTTGTCGCGGCAGCGGCGCGTCTCCACGGCGGCCGTGTCGATCTCGAAGACAATCATCCGGGCCTCAAGGCGATCATCTCGCTGCCCGCTCCGAATCAAGGCGGGCGGGTATAATTACGCTCTATCGTTGTCACCCCGGAATAAATCCGGGGCGACATTTTTTATTTGGGACGTGGATGCCGAAAGTGACGGGCGTAAGTTTGCGCGAGCAGGCGGCGAGGGCGCCGAAGCCCTACGACACCGCGCGCGTTCTCCGCGAGATGCAGGATCTTGCCGCGACCGTCGCCGTACTTGAAGACGCGAGCACGCGCGAAAGCCTTTCCGGGCTTCTCGCCGACGCCGATGCGCGCCGGCTGATCGAAAGCCTCTTCGGCAATTCCTCGTTTCTGACCCGCATCATCCGCCGCCATCCCGAATGGCTGCCGCGGCTGATCGACAATCCTCCGGACGTGTCGCTCGCCGCGCTCGTCGCCCGCACGCGCGAAGCGGCGGGGCTGGCGACGCAAGCCGAGCTGATGCGTGCGCTCCGCCTTGCCAAGGAGGAAGCGGCGCTTCTCATCGCCATGTCGGATGTCACGAGCGTCTGGAATCTGGAACACGTAACGGAAGCCCTGACAGCCTTCGCCGACACCGCCGTCGCAACGAGCGTCGAATGGCTGCTGACGGATGCCGCGAAACGGGGCCAGATTTTGCGCCCGCCCGCTGAGATGACCCCGAAGGGCAGCGGCCTCGCCATTCTGGGCATGGGCAAATTCGGCTCGCGCGAGCTCAACTATTCGAGCGACATTGATCTCGTGGTCTTTTACGAGCCCGCGCAGTTGCCGCTGAAGCCGGGGCTCAGCGACGGCGAATTTTTTGTCCGCCTGACGCAGGCGCTTGTGAAGTTGATGCAGGAGCGCACCGAGGACGGCTACGTCTTTCGCACAGACCTCAGGCTTCGGCCCGATCCCGGCGGGACGCCGGTCGCCGTCTCGCTGCCCGCCGCCGAACATTATTACGAAAGCCGCGGCCAGAACTGGGAGCGCGCCGCCTTCATCAAGGCGCGCGCCGTGGCGGGCGACCCCGAAGCAGGCGGCCTGTTCCTGAAAATGCTGACGCCTTATATCTGGCGCAAGAATCTCGACTTCGCCGCCATCGACGACATTCATTCGATGAAACGCCAGATCCACGCCGTGGGCGGTCATGGCACCATCGCGGTCGCCGGCCACAACATCAAGCTCGGGCGCGGCGGCATCCGCGAAATCGAATTCTTCGTTCAGACCCAGCAATTGATCGCGGGCGGACGCGACCGCGATCTGCGCGGGCGTCAAACCTGCGCCATGCTGGACGAGCTGGCGCGCAAGCAATGGATCGCGCCGGAAGCGGCGGAGGAGCTGAAGACCGCTTACCACTTCCTGCGCACGCTCGAGCATCGCCTGCAAATGATCGCCGACGAACAGACCCACACGCTGCCCGCGAGCGACGAGGGGCTCGATCACGTCGCCTGCTTTCTGGGCTTCAATTCGCGTCAGGAATTCGCCGACGTTCTGACCGGCCATCTGCGCCGCGTTCAGGGTCACTATGCGAAGCTCTTCGAAAAGGCGCCGCCGCTGGCGGAGGAGGGCGGCAGCCTCGTTTTCACCGGCACCGAAGACGATCCGGAAACGATGGAGACCCTGCGCCGCCTTGGCTTCGAGCACGTCTCCGACATCGCCGCAACAATCCGCGCCTGGCACACGGGCCGCTTCGCCGCGACGCGCAGCCCGCGTTCGCGCGAATTGCTGACGGCGCTGATGCCCGTATTGTTGCGGGCGCTCGGGCGCACCTCGAATCCGGATACCGCCTTCACCCGCTTCGACCAGTTCCTGACCAGCCTGCCCGCGGGCGTGCAGCTTTTCTCGATGCTCTACACGCATCCGCATCTTCTCGATCTCATCGCCGACATTTGCGGCACCGCGCCACGGCTCGCGCGCTATCTGGCACAGAACTCCGCAGTGCTTGAAGCGGTGCTCGCCCCCGATTTCTTCGGCCCCCTGCCCAACCGCGAGACCTTGCGCGAAAGCCTTGGCGCGGCGCTCGCTCATGCGCGCGACTACCAGGACGTGCTCGACTTTACGCGCGTCTGGGCGCGTGAGCGCCGGTTCCGTCTCGGCGTCCGCGTGCTGACGGGGAGCGCCGATGCGGAGGAGGCGGGGCCGGCCTATGCCGGCGTCGCGGCGGAGCTTGTCGCGGCACTCGCACCCATCGCCGCCGACAAGGTGGCCGAGCGTTTCGGCCGTATTCCGGGCGGCCGTTTTTCGGTCATTGCGATGGGCAAGCTCGGCAGCGAGGAAATGAGTTCGACCTCCGACCTCGATCTCATCATGCTCTATGACGCCGAAGACCCGGACGCGCAGTCCGATGGCCCGCGCCCGCTTTCTGCCTCGCAATATTACGCCCGCGTCAGCCAGCAACTGATCGCCGCGCTGACGGCGCCGACGACCGAGGGCAAGCTTTACGAAGTCGATATGCGCCTGCGGCCGTCGGGAAATTCCGGTCCCATCGCCACGCATTACAAAAGTTTCGTGTCTTATCAGGCCTCCGAAGCCTGGACTTGGGAACATATGGCGCTGACGCGGGCGCGCGTATTGACCGGCCCTGACGAGTTGAGGGCGCGCGCCGCCGCCGCCATCGCCGAGACGCTGCGCCGCCCGCGCGATCTTGCCAAAACCGCCTTCGACATCGCCGACATGCGCGCCCGCGTCGAGCGCGAATTTCCCAGCCGCAATCCCTGGGAGCTGAAGCATGTGCGCGGCGGCCTCGTCGATCTTGAATTCATCTGCCAGTACCTGCAGCTCGTCCACGGCGCGCGGCACCCGGGCATCCTGCATCACCACACGCGCACGGCGCTGGGCCGCATCGGCGCCGCCGGGCTCATCCCCAGCGAAACCGCCGACCGGCTTATCGCCGCGGTCGACCTGACGCTCAACCTGACCCAGGTCGTCCGCATCTGCGTCGAGGGCGTCTTCAAGCCCGAGGAAGCGACACCCGGCCTCAAGGCGCTCCTAGCCCGGGCAGGCAACGCCCCCGATTTCAGCGCGCTGGAGGCCCAGCTGCGCGAAACGCAGGCGGGGGTCCACAAGCTCTTCGACAGCATCGTGGCCGCCGCCGCTTCAAACTGAATGCACGGTTATTGCAGCGGCCTCTCGCCGGCCAGGTGCGCCGATGCGTTAACGGCTTTGCCCGTTCGCATCTCTATTGCAGGGGACGCCTGGGAAGTTGTGGTTAACGCTGCGGCCGACGCCGGATCGGCTGGAGCTTCGTTCCTTGCGGAACGTGCCAATGCGGTACGATCTGCGAGGCGCCCGCCGCGGCGGGCCGTGTGGTGTTGGGACTGGGGCCTATGCAGCGTCGTGACGCGATTGTCATCGGAGGAGGGCTGAACGGCCTGACGGCCGCTGCCTGCCTCGCGCGCGCCGGCGCCGACGTGCTGGTGCTGGAGCGGAATGCGACGCCGGGCATCGCCGCCGGATACGAGGTTGCGCCCGGCTTCCGCCTGCCGCGCTATAGCCTGGGCACGTCGAACCTTCCGGCTCGCCTGGTCGCCGATCTCGAGCTGACGAAATACGGCCTTCGCCTTCTCCGTCTCGACGGCGGCGTCAGCCTCTTTCCGAACGGCTCCAGCCATGCGAGTTACCGCGATGGCGTCATTCACCGCCGCGAACTCTCCCGGTTTTCATTGAGGGACGCCGACAACTGGACGCGCTATCGCCGCGACATGCTGGCCGCCGTCCATCGTCTGCGTCCGCTTCTGTCGCGTGTGATGAGCGATCCTTCGAGGCGTTCGTTCGCCAATCTGCGCCGTCTCCTCAGCGCCGCCGATGCGCTGGCCGCCATGCGAGCAAACGAACTGCACGACATGACGCGCCTCTGGACGCTCTCGGCCGCCGATTTTCTCGCAGGCTACTTCGAGACGGAAGAGGTGAAAACTCATCTGGCCGCGGCGGCTCTGGCAGGCGCGACGCTCGGCCCCTACGCGCCTTCCAGCGCCCGCTTCCTGCTGAGGCCCTTTATGGATGAAACGGTCGGCGCCAGCGGCGGCGCGCCGGCCACCGTCATTCCGGTCGGCGGTCCCGAGGCGATAGCGGCGGCTTTCGTCGCCGACATCAAGGCGCATGGCGGCGAGGTTCGCACCGAAGCCGAAGTCACCGACATCGTTTTGCGCCGGGGCGAGGCGCGCGGCGTCGCGCTCGCCAACGGCGAGGAAATATACGCCCGCGCCGTCCTTTCCGACCTCGATCTGAAGCGCACCTTCCTCGCGCTCTTTCCGTGGAAGGAACTTCCGGAAGGCTTTGTCGAACGTGTCGGCCGCTTCCGCATGCGCGGCATCACCGCCAAAGTCAATATCGCCCTCGACGCGCCGCCGCTCTTCCCCGGCGTGGCGGAAGGTTGCCCGGCTTTGCTGGGCGGCATTCGTCTCGCCAATGCTCTGGGCGGCATGGACCGCGCAATCGACGACTGGCGCGACCGCCTGCCGCCGCGTATGCCGATGGTCGAAGCACTGATC
Source organism: Parvibaculum sp. (assembly GCA_036384055.1). Classification (GTDB taxonomy): domain Bacteria; phylum Pseudomonadota; class Alphaproteobacteria; order Parvibaculales; family Parvibaculaceae; genus Parvibaculum. The sequence continues at coordinate 4,659 of DASVNC010000357.1, read as the reverse complement.
CCCTCGCTGGTCGATCGCAGCCTCGCGCCCGAAGGCAAGCACGTCATGTCGGTCTGCGTGCATGGCGTTCCTGAAACGCTTCACGACGGCCCCTGGACCGCGGAGCGCCGCGACGATCTGACCGATCTCGTGGTGACGCGACTTGCCGAACAAAGCCCCGGCCTGCGCGATCGCATTCTGGCGCTGGAAACGCTCATACCGGCCGACATCGAGGCCGAGATCGGTCTCACCTCCGGCGATTTCGCGCAAGGCGAGGAAACGCTGGACCAGATGTTTTTCAACCGGCCTTTCGCCGGCATGTCGGGGCACGAAACGCCTATCCGCAATTTCTATCTCTGTTCGGCCAGCGGCCATCCCGGCTCGCTCGTCGCCGGAGGGGCGGGCGCGAACGCCGCCGCGGTCGTCGCCGCGGCGCTCGGAAAGCGGGGGGCCCATGCTCCTGCCTGACCGCAGTTTCGACGCCATCGTCATCGGCGGCGGCCATAACGGCCTCGTCGCCGCCGCCTATCTCGGCAAGGCGGGACGCCGCGTCCTCCTGCTTGAAGCGTCACCAAATCTCGGCGGTCCGCTTGCGACGGCCGAAATCACGCCCGACTATCGCGTCTCGACCGGCGCGCACCTGATCGACATGCTGCCGCGCCGCGTCGAGAAGGATCTCAAGCTCGCGAAACACGGACTGCGCTACGCGGCCCGCTACGTCCCGACCATCGCCCTCAATCCGACCAATGGCCATCTGGTTCTGTCGCGGCGCAAGCGCGATCTGGAGCTTCTGCGCAAAAAGAGTCCCCGCGACGCCGACGCCTATCTGGCCTTCACAAAGCGCATGCGCAGCCATGCGGCGCTGCTCTCACCGTTTCTCGACGAGACGCCCTTTGCGCTCGGCGGCGAGGGCGCGCGCGCGGCTTTCCGCAAGATCGTCTGGCGCAGCCAGCGTCTCAATGCGGCGTCTCGTGAAGCCTTGCTGCACGATCTTCCCGGCAGCATCGGCGATCTTCTCGACGACACGTTCGAAACCTCGATCCTGAAAGGCGCGCTCGCGCTCGAAGCCCTGCTCGGCACCGTCGCCGGGCCTTTCGATGCAGGCACGGTCCTGCGCAGCATCTATCGCAAGGCCCAGCGCCTCGCGGGCATCGGCACATCCATGCCCGAAGGCGGCATGGGCGCCTTCATCGACGCGCTCGCCGCCGCGGCGATGGACATGGGCGTCGCCATCCGAACCTCGTCGCCTGTCGCAAGAATTCTGGTTGAGGATGACATTGCCGTCGGCGTCGAAACGGCGGCGGGCGAAATCTTCCACGCCCCGCTGGTGCTTTCGAGCGCACATCCGCGCGCGACGATGATCGGTCTCCTCGGCGCCAATCGCATCGACGCCGGCCTTGCGGCGCGTCTGTCCCGCGCGTCAACGCGCGGCGCAACAGCTAAACTCAATCTGGCTCTCTCGGGCTTGCCGACCATCCAGGGCCTCGCGCCGGCGGAATACGGCGCGCGTCTCATCGTCGCCCCCTCGCTCGCCGACGTGCAGGAAGCCTATGCACAATCCAAACAGGGTCTCTTTGCATCGAACCCGGTGATGGAAGTCACGATCCCGAGCGTCGCCGACCCGACGCTCGCGCCGCCTTCGCATCATGTGATGTCGATACTGATCCAGTACGTGCCTTATGAGGCGGCCGGCGGCTGGGCCGATAGCCGCGACCGGCTGATCGATCGCGTCATCGAAACCCTTTCGATATATGCGCCCGACCTGAAGAGCCGCATTATCGCCGGTGAATTGCTGCTTCCGGCCGATCTCGAACGCAAGTTCGGATTGCCGGGCGGCGATTGGCACCACGGAGAGTTGCGCGCCGATCAGCTCCTGATGCACCGGCCCGTGCCCGCCCTGGCGCAATACCGCACGCCCATCGCTGGACTTTATCTCTGCGGCGCAGGCAGCCATCCGGGCGGCGGCGTCACCGGCATGGCGGGCCGCCTCGCGGCGAAAGCGGCTCTGGCCGAGCGGAGGCGCGCATGAGCGACGACGCCGAAACAATTCCGCTCGGCCCGGAACCAGCCGCCGATGCCCCCGCCGTCGATGCCCCTGCGGCTGACGCATCGGTGCCTGAGGGCCTGATTGCGCCGGCAGAACCGGCGTCGGAGGACGCGCGGCCTGCCGGAATGGCGGCGTTCGCCGACACGGTGCGCGCCGATCCGGCGCTTTTCGAACACGCGCCCGTCGAGCCGCCTTTCGCGCGCCATGTCCTGACATCGCCGCTGCACATGAATGTCGCGATGGAGAGCCGCACAAATCTCTGGACGCACTGGAACGGCTACACCGCCGCCGACATCCTCACCAACATCGAAGATGAATACCGCGCGCTTCGCCACGCCGCCGCGATCTCCGACATCTCGCCGCTCGTCAAATACCGGATCAGCGGTCGTGAAGCCCTGGCCTATCTGACGCGGCTGGTTGCCGACAATCCGGCCGGCCTGTCAGTGGACGATGCGGCGCCCGTGGTCTTCTGCGAAGACCGGGGCTTTGTCGTCGGCGACGGCCTGCTTTTCCGTCTCGGCGAAGAGGAATACCGTCTGGTCACGGAAGAAACGCATCTCGGCTGGCTGCTCGATAGCGCCATCGGCTTTGCCGTCCAGGTCGACGACGTCTCCTCGACCCTCGCCGGTCTCAGCCTGCAGGGGCCCCTGTCGGCGCGCATTCTCGCTCTCGCGGGCTTTGCGGACATCGAAACCCTGCGGCCATACGCGGCACGCTGGTTCCAGGTCGCCGCCATGCCTGTCTATGTCAGCCGCACGGGAAGCTCCGGCGATCTCGGCTACGAACTCTGGGTCGATCCCGAAGACGCGCAGCCCGTCTGGGCGCATCTTCTGACGCATGGCGCGCCGCTTGGTCTCGCCGCCGGCGGATTTGCGCTGCGCGAACTCGCGCGCATCGAAGCGGGCATCGCACGCGCGGGCAGGGACTACCTCGGCGCCTTCTCGGCCGTCGACGACGACAGCGCATCCACGCCTTATGAACTCGGTCTTGCGGCACTTGTCGATCTCGATCATGGACACTTCACCGGACGCGATGCGCTCCGCGCCGCGAAGGCCGCGCCGCCGCGTCATATTCTGGCGACGCTCGCCATCGACTGGCGCGAGCCGCTGAATTTCACAGGCATCCACGCCGGCGGCCTTGTCGCGGGCATTGCGACGAGCACGGCGTTTTCACCCTCCCTGGAAACGAACCTGGCTTTGGCCATGCTGAAGCCGTCCGCGCTTGCCAAAGGCGCCATGCTCCATATCGAAGCTGAAGTCAGGCGCGGCTTCGAGCTGCGCCGCCTCAAGGTGCCGGCGCGCATTGTTGCGGGGCCGGTCCTTTCCTTGCCCGCGCGCCATCTGGTCCCGGCCCCGGCCGGCCCGAAACCCTAGCTTTTCAGCGCCTCCACGGTCCGCGACGGAATTTTCCGCGCCCCCCGTTCTATAGAGCGAGCGACAGGATACGTTCCCGCCGGCCTTCCCCCCCTTCGGTCCGGCTTGCCCCCTGTCGCTTGGGCCGGGGGCGCGATCGCGCCTCCTCTGGGCTTTATTGCGCCCCCGGCCATGAATTTTCCGGGAGGAGGTTACGAAATGCGGAAAGTGAAGCTTGAGCTTCTGGCTGGCGTCGCGGCCATTGCGATCGGTCTGGTTTTGCCCGGCGTCCTGCACGCCGATCCGGCGGGCGATGCGCCGCCGCCCTCGCATGAAAACATGTTCAAGAAGTTGGACACCAATCACGACGGCACGATTTCCCCCGACGAATGGAAAGCGGCCGAAGACGCGCGCTTCAAGAAGATGGACGCCAACGGCGACGGCGTCATCTCGCGTGACGAGGCGATGGCCTCGGCGCAGAAACGCATCGCCGAGCGCGTCGATCGCATGTTCGCTCGCGCCGACACGGACAAGGACGGCAAGATTTCGAAAGCCGAGTTCGAGGCCGCGGGCGAGAAGATGCGCGAACGCGCGGCCGCGCGCAAAGGCAAGCATGACGGACCGCCGCCGGGTGCGCCGGCCGGCGATCCGGAGTAAGTTTGAATCTCGTTTGGACAAGACCGGGCGGCAGGGCCGGGAGCGCCGCCGGGTTGCGCGGGCAGACGGACGGTTTGAGATTTGAAAGGGGGCGCGCTCGCTTGGACGACGCGTCGGATGATGAATTGGTGGCGCGTGTAGCGTCGGGCGACGAGGCGGCTTGCCGGCTGCTCGTCGAACGTCATCTCGCGCGCATGATGTCGCTGGCGCGCCGTATGCTCGGCAATCAGGCCGACGCCGAAGAGGTTGCGCAGGAAGTTTTCCTCCGCGTCTGGACCCATGCCGCGCGCTGGGAGCCGGGCCGGGCCCAGTTTCGCACCTGGTTGCATCGGGTGGCGACCAATCTCTGCCTCGACCGGCTGAGGCGGCATGGAACCGAGGATATAGATTCGATACCCGAACCCCGCAGCGAAGATCCGGGGCCGGACGAACAGCTTGAGCGAGGCGATCTCGCCCGCCGGGTCGACGCGGCGCTGCAGGCGCTGCCGCCCCGGCAAAGGGCGGCGGTGACGCTCACACACTATCAGGGCCTCACCAATATCGAGGCGGCCGAGGCCCTCGGCGTCAGCGTCGAGGCGGTTGAATCCCTGCTCGGCCGGGCGCGGCGGCAGCTTCGCCTCGCCC
>DASVNC010000356.1:0-22578 GCA_036384055.1 Parvibaculum sp. | reverse complement strand
CGCTCGATCTCGCGGCGGGCACGCCCGTCGGTCCTGGTCAGCCGCGACAACACCGCGGTGGGGGCATCGGGGCGTCCCGCGCGGTCGCAATTTATTTCCAGCATTATGGCCTCCCTGGTCTTCAACAACGAAATTTGATATGAACTAAACGAGAACATCGTCCCGTTCCCAGAGAAAAATTACATATTTCGTAATACGTGGGGATAAAGTCACGTAAATTCGATTCTTAACCTTGAGGGAGGTGCGTCTTGAGAACGCGCATACGGCACTACCGCAAGATGCGGCGGCTGACGCAGGCCGACCTCGCGCAAATCATCGGCACGACCGCGGCGACGGTCTCGCGGCTTGAGACGGCCGACATGACGGTATCGATGGACTGGCTGCAGAAATTCGCCGATGTCTTCAACGTGCAGATCGCCGATCTGATCGACGAGCCGAAGGCAAACCGCGTGCCCTGCGTCGGCGAGATCGGCCGCGACGGCGCATTGGATATGCTGGGATTTCAGGAAACCGAGGCGGTGACGTTCGAGCCGCCCGCCCGCGATCCGATCGCGCTGCGCATCCGCGAGAATGTCGGCTCCTATTGCGCGGGCGACATCGTCATCGCAGACAAGCTGATGCCGGCGGATGCTTCGCGTGCGCTCGGACGCGACTGCATCGTCGAGGTCGATGGAGAAGGAAGCGGCTTCGGCCGGTTTGTCTCATCCGTTGACGGACGGTTTCTGCTGGTGCCGCCGGATCCCGGCGCGCAGGCGCGGCCCCTGCCGACGCCCGAATGGATCGCGCCGGTGGTCATGCTGATCCGCTATCTCTGAACAGCGACGCTAGAGCCTTTCATCGTTTCATTGAAACGATGAAAGGCTCTAGCTCATTGTTTTGTCGCGTTTCCGGACGGTGAACCGGATTCCACTTCACCTGGAAACGCTCTAGTTGCAGGTGACTTTCACATTCGCCGCACCGCCCGCCGCCCCGCTGCATTGTTCGCCGGGGAAACACATGGCTTGCGGAACGCCGCTGAAGGCGAAGGCGATATAGGCGTCGCCCTTGTTCGCCTCGATCGTCCCGGAGAGATCGAAGTGGCGTTTCTCGCCCGGCGCCAATGTAACGACGTCGCCTACGGCAGGTTCCGAGAGCGGAACGTAATGCTCGCCGTCGAAGGTGAGGCTGGCGCGGCCGCCCGTCTCGACGTCGCAGGACGCCTGAAAATCCGAGCTTTCCGTCGCACTCGACGTGATGGCGAAGTCCGCCGCCTCGCCCTGCTTGATGAGCCTGGTGCCGCCTTGCAGCTTGGCCGTCGCCGCGGCGGCCTGTCCCGCCGTCAGGCCCGCAAGGCAGAACAGCCCCGCCGCCATGACGGCAAACCGATACTTCGCCACGCGCATACCAAGCCTCCCGGCACCTTTAACTGCGCCCCCGCTCGCATTGTGGCGCGTTTAACGGTGCGGCTTCAAGCGATGCGAAGATTGGCGCGGCTCGCCAGCGCATGGGCCTTTTCCGATTGCAGGAATGCGTCATGACCAAGAACCATGACGATGCGGCCTTCCGCATCGGCCAGTGGCAGGCGCAACCAGAACTGGAACACATGCGGCTGGTTCCACGGCGTCAGCGGCACGACGCCCTGAGCGGGACGTCCGGCCTCGATGACTTCGCGGTAAGCCGCCTCCCAATAAGTCCGCTGATCGCCGAATTCAAAATCGCCGAGCACCCGGCCCGTCGTCTCGACGCCGTAATAGTCGCGCAGGCGCGTGCCCGCCAGACGCACTTTGAGATTCAGAATGCCGTCGCCCAGAATGTCGAGAAGGCTCAACGAAGGCAGCAGCGGCTTCAGCTCGGCGGGCTGAATATCCGCGCGCGTCGGAAAACGGCCCTCGACGCTTTTCAGGCGCCAGTAGTCATAAAGCTCGCGCTGCTCGGGAATAATGAGCTGAGCTCTGATGGCCTGCTCGTAGGTAGTCAGGATCGCCCCTCCGGCCCGCTTCGCGCCACCCGCGAATCACATCGGGCAATCATGAGTCTCCGCCCGCGCCATTGCAAGCGGCGGCATGGGCCGGACACGAAACAGGCGGGTGCGGCGCGGCGGATTACTTCGAGCCGCGGCGGCGGGGGCGGCCCTTCTGGCCAAGGCCCATTTTTTTGGCGAGCTTGGAGCGCGCCTGGGCATAATTCGGCGCCACCATCGGGTAATCGCGCGGCAGGCCCCACTTTTCGCGATATTCGTCAGGGCCAAGATTATAGTGCGAGCGCAGATGCCGCTTCAACGATTTGAATTTTTTACCGTCTTCGAGGCAAATCAGATAGTCGGGCGTGATCGAGCGGCGGACGGAAATCGCCGGCTCGAGCTTCTCGACCGCCTTGGCGGTCCCGCTGGCGGCCTGCGACAGAGCATCGAAGACTTGATGAATGAGGCCGGCAATGTCCGCCTGAGCCACGGTATTGTGACCGACATAAGCGGAAACAATTTCCGCCGTCATGTCGATGATCTCCGACTTGTCGTTCATCGCGCCCTTTCCGGCGGCGGAAGCCACCGTCCCGGGACCGAAAACCGACATCTACGAATACTGCGCCAGTTAAGCGGTCCGGGCGATCTTATATCAATTGGCATTGGACGCTTCAATAGTCGCGAATGCCACAAAAAACATCGCTTCGACTTCATAGATTATTTTCGATCAAATAAAATAGAGATTGGCGCGGATAGAGGCAGGTAACGGCTCAGGATATCCCGCCCGCGCGCCGGGTGCGCTCCATCGCCGCCTTGGCGCGCGCGCCGCCTGTGCGCATAATGCGCCACGTTCAACGCGGAGCCGTGACCGAATGTTTCTCAGGGATATCTGGTATTTCGCATTGCCCGGCGAAACGCTGAAACGCGGCGCGATGACCCACAAGCAGCTTCTCGGCGAGCCGCTGCTCATCGGGCGCGACGAGGCGGGCGCCGCTTTCGCATTGCGCGACATTTGTCCGCATCGCGGCGTGCCGCTCTCGGCCGGTCTCCTGCTCGATGCGAAGTCGAGCGGCTGCGGTGCAAGCGCGGTCGAATGCCCCTATCACGGCTGGAAGTTCCAGACCGACGGACGCTGCGTGGACATTCCATCGCTTGTGCCGGGTCAGGAGGTCGAGGTGTCGCGTATTCGCGTGCGTCATTATCCGGTGCGCGAAGTCAACGGCAACATCTGGGTCTATATGGCGGACGAAAAACGCGCCGACCTCGCGCCGACGCACGAGCCGCCGTCGATGCCTGGCTTCTCCGGCCGGCCGGCGAACATCCGCGAGACGATGATTTTTTCCTGCCATGTCGATCACGCCGTCATCGGCCTGATGGATCCCGCGCACGGCCCTTTCGTTCATCGCGCCTGGTGGTGGCGTTCGCGCAAATCGATCCATGAAAAGGCCAAGGCTTTCGCGCCGAGCGAGCTCGGCTTCTCGATGGTCGAACACAAGCCGTCGAGCAATTCCGCCGCCTACAAGATTCTCGGCGGCACGCCGACGACGGAAATCTCGTTTCGCCTGCCCGGTATCCGCATCGAACAGATCAAGGCGGGTGCGAACCGGCTGGTCGGGCTGACCAGCGTGACACCCATCGACGAGAAGACGACCGAGATCACGCAATCGTTCTACTGGACGATCCCGTTTCTTTCGGTCGTCAAGCCGATCGCCCGGCATTTCATGCGGGCCTTCCTCGCGCAGGACCGCGACATGGTCGATCTGCAACAGCAAGGCCTGCGCTTCGATCCACGGCTGATGCTCATCAACGATGCCGACGTGCAGGCCAAGTGGTATCACCGCCTGAAAAGCGAATGGGACGAAGCGATCGACCAGGGTCGCCCGTTTGAAAATCCGGTGAAGCCCGCGACCTTGCGCTGGCGGAGCTAGACCTTCGCCGCCGTCGCGTGTCCGAGGCGCGCGACCATTTCGTCGATATGTTTTTTCGGCCTCTCCCGGTCGATGGACATTCGGCTCTCCCTATGCTTCGATATTTCACGCGGCCATCGTGACTCGGCCCCGTGGCCGGGCAAGCGCACAGAGTACGTGCGCCAAACAAGCGGCGTGCCGATAAAATCCTCTGCACCTTCCACACGAATCGGGTATCTGACGGCCATGCGGCAGATAGAGCCTGACAACAAAGATAAAGAGCATCAGCGCGTTATGGGTGCGGATGGCAAGGCGCTGTTCGTTCTCGTGCCGGTGGATGAGTACGCCGCGCTCACGCAGACGGCGGACGCGGCGCGCGAATTGCGGCGCACGGGCGCGGCGCTGAGCGACCGGCTGGGCGGGGCTGACGGTGTGCCGTCGAGCGTCGCGCACCGAATCGCCGATGGCGAAAATCCGATCCGAGTCTGGCGCGAGGCTCGCGGCCTCAAGGCCGTGGCGCTGGCGCGGGCGGCGGGAATCAGTCCGGCCTACCTGTCCGAAATCGAGACCGGCAAGAAGGACGGCACCTTCCGCACCGTCGCTTCCATCGCGCGCGTGCTCAACGTCTCGCTGGACGATCTGGCGCCGCTTGCCGACGATGACGGCCGCAAGGCGCGCGAGCGCAGCGCGCTGGTCGAAGGCGTCAGGGCGCAGGTGCGCATGCTGATCGATCTCGTTACGGGGCCGGTCGACTTCAACACCGCCGCGGTGCGCCGCGCGGTCACGACGCTGGCGGGCGACGCCGTGGCGCTGAAAGCCAATGGCGGCGAGCCCTGGCTTGACGATGTGCTGAGCGGCGTTCGCGCGGTGCTCGATCTCGTCGACAAGGCGGAGAGCGACATCATCGACACCGCGGCGCAGGCGCAGCGTGAGCTTGAGGCCATTGTCACGCGGCAGGGTTTCATGCCCTCGGCCGAAATGGCGCGCAACGCGGCCGATGTGGAAAACGAGCTGCTGCTCGACAAGCCGGCGGCAAGCGCGGCCGAGTAATCTCAGCTTTCGGCTTGTGTCGGGATCTGCGCTTCGGCGGAGGTCGCCCAATCCCAGCAATGCAATACATGCGCGGCGCGGTCCGTCGAGATCGCATCGAAGACGGCGGTGACGCGCTCGAGATCGGCGCGGCCCGGCATGTCGCCGAGGCGGATTTCGGCGGCCGCGACGATCAGGTCACCGAATTCCTTGCGCGTCAGACCGACCGCCTTGCCGTAAACGGCGAGCGGCTCGCCGCCCTGATCGCCGACGATGCGGCGAGCGGTTTCGGGATGGATATGCGCACCGTCTGCCATCGTCTCGGTGAATTCATCGCTCCGCTTCGTGCCGGCAAGATTGACGAGCCGCGTCAGCAGGGTCTTGTCGAGAAACACAGGCGGGCGAACGAGCGAGAGCGTGGCGTGCAGCGCCTCATCGGCGCCGGCGGCGGCAAGCCCAGCTTCCAGCACATCATCGAGCGCATCGTGCATCATTCGTCTTTCGACCGAGAAGCGGCTCAGAATTTCGATGCGCGCGGCCGACGGCACCCACCAGAACATCAACTGCGCAAGGCGAACGGTCATTTCGGCGCGCGCGAGCAGCAGCGGCTGAAATTCGGGCTCGCTGGCGCTGCGGCGAACCAGCACTTCCAGAGCGCGCATCGACATCTCGGCGGCGGCATTGGAAAGAAAGCGCGTGATCGCGGGCGAGGCGGCATATTCGACAAGCGCGTCGGTGACGGCTGCCGGCAGCGCCTTTCGCCCGGCGATGGCCAGGTGATGTTCGGGACCGAATTCGCGGACGATCTGAACGAGATCGGTCGGCTGCAAACCGAGACTAGCGCGCAACACCGGCGCGGCGACCTCGATCGTGTCGCGCGCGAGCGCCAGCGTCAGTTCGCGCGGGCCTTCGGGAAGCTGGGCGATGCGTTCGGCGAGACGGCGGCGGCTCGCATCGTCGAGACGCGAGACGGCGGCGGCGATAACCGTATCGACCAGATTGCGTTCCTGCGGCGTCATGCGCCCGGACGGCAAGACAGCCAGATCCGCGAGCCGGCGCAACAGGATGTCGCGCTCGGTCACGGAGGAAGGCGCGCCGAAATCCGCCGCCATGTCTGCCTGACTGCCGCTTGCGGCCATCTTGCCCGGTCCGTTCTCGTCCAAGGGGCATCAAAGCATCCGTGACGTTAAAACCTCGTAAACTATAGAAGTGGCGCGGCGGCTCGCGCCTCCGCTATGCTGCGTCGCAATTTGTGGGATTCTGGGAGTTGCCGAATGGCCGACCGCTTCGGAAAATCAGCCGTCACTGTCCTTCTCTTCGGCATATTTCTGGCGCTCGGGGGCTGCGGCTCGCTGTTCGGCGAGAGCAAATATGCCGACGATCCGCTCTACAAGACCGGCTACTCCGACGGCTGCGGCTCGGGCACGTCCTACATACCGGGCGACCCGACATCGCTCCACCGCGACCCCGATCTTTACGGCACCAAAAAAGCCTATCGCGCCGGCTGGAAGGCCGGCTTCAATTCCTGCCGCGTCAACACGGCGACGGAGCCCGGCGCGGGCGCGGACGGCCTGGCCGGACGCCGGAACGGACCCAGCGGATACTGACCGCGATTTCAACCATACGGGAGACGACATGCGGATCATCCTTGGACTGATCGTTCTTTTCGTGGTGCTGGCCATTGCGACGCCGATCGTCAAATACGGCACCACAGATCCCTGCCGCATGTTGGCCAAGGACATGGCGCATGAAGGCTATGCGAAAGTCGCCAACGCCGTCGGCGCCGATCCCGACAAGACGCCGGAGGCAGCCGAGAGCATGGCGCGCATGATGACCAGCCAGTATTCGGAGGGTACCTGCATGTCGAAGCTGAAAGACCGCTGGCTCGGCATCGGCGACAGCGCGCCGGAATAATCAGGACGCGAGCGAAGCCGGCCGGTCGGGTGTCAGCGTTTCCGAGGCGTCGGCGATCTCGCGCCAGGTGACGCCGGCAATCGCCTCGACGAGGCCGCTGCCGCCCAGTTCCGACGGCAATCTGAACCCCGGCGCCGCCTTGCCGTCGAGCAGCGCGCGGGCGAGCATCAGCGCCGCATCAGCGGTATAGATTTGCGCGGCCGGCGTTTCGAGTCGCGCGCGCGCGGTCTTGCCGTCCGGCGTGCGGGCTTCGCCCCAGACCACCGCATGAGTGCGCGCCAGCTCGGCATCCTTCGGTCCTTCGCGGCGGCGCGCGAGCCGCCGCTCCAGCGCCTTCAGCCGCCAGCCGCGCCGGAACATGTAGCGCGACAGGCTCGCGCCCCTGACCAGGCGCATCAGCGCCGGCGGCAGCACCTCAACCGATTCGACGGTCGAATAAGGTCCGCGGCGACGTGCGACGATGGCATCGGCACGCCACGACGCCAGCATGGCCGGTTCGCTGCCCGTGCCGAAATCGACGTTCAACACGCGGCTCGCGGGCTTGGCCACGGCCGGCTGGCCGTTCTTGACCGTTTCGCCGGGCGTGCGCAGCGCCGCGATCAAATCGCGCGCTTCATTGCGCGTCAGGGGCCCGCGCTTCACGGCAATGGTCAGCGTGCGGGCGCCCGGCAGCAGCAGGGTCAGGCGCGCGGCCATCGCATCCGCCAATGCCAGATCGAAGCCCGCGCCCGGCGCGACGACGATGCGGGCGGCCGCGGCGGCCTCATCGCGCGCCATCAACGCCGCAATGTCGCCCCGCTCGCTCGACAGATCGAGATAATGTGTGCCGGATGCAAGGCAAGCCTCGACAAGCGCGGGCGCGGTTTGGGAAAAGGGCGTCGCGGCGTTGACGAGCACCGCCACATCGTCGAGCGCGGACGCCATGCGCGCGGCGCTGCCCAGACCGAAAGTGCGCGGCTCGACGGCGCCCGGATGCGCTTTCGACATGGCATTGGCATGAGCGGCGACGCGGGCGATGTCGCGGCCCGCGCCGATATGGGCAAGGCCCGCCGCCGCCGCGCGCCTGGAAACCAGCGCGCCGGTGAATTCATCGACGCCATAGAGAAGCAATCGCGTCTTCATGCCCCCTCGCAAACTCCTTCAGGAAAGCCTTTATGGCGGGCTTCCCCTTCCCCGTTTCGATGGTCCATTCTTGGAGGCTCGGGAGGAGACCCTGAAATGAACCGGCCGAAGCGTGTCGCGGCGTTCCTCTTACTGAACGCCGCCTTGATAATGTTGTCCAGCAGCCGCGATCCTGCCGCGGCCCGTCCCCGTATTTCTACGGGCCAAGACCTTTATGAAGCGTGCAAGGTGCTGGCGGACTATGCCCTGAACCCCGTCGGGCCGACGCCCCGCCCAGGCATCTACTGCCGCCAATATATCCAGGGGTATTTCGCCTCGATGAAATTCGTGCATGACGACAACGACGCCCAGCGGGCGCTCGGCCTGCCGCTCTATTCATACGATTGCGTGAAGATCTCCGGGCCGCATTCCTACGACCAGCTTGCCGCCGATGTCGTTCACAATGCGGAATGGCAGCCGACGCTTCTTCCCCAGCCGGCCATCCGGCTCGCCCAGGTCGCCTTCGGCGCGAAACCGCCATGCTGAGGGGAGGCGCGGCCCCATGCGCCGCGCCTCGCCCTTGTTCATGCGGCCGCGTCGTCCGGCCAGACGCCGATATAGCGCGACTGCGGACGAATGAGACGGCCGACGCGCTCCTGCTCCATCACGTGAGCCGACCAGCCGACGGCGCGCGACAGCGCGAAGACCGCCGTCACAGCCGAGCGGGGAATGCCGAGCGCCTCGAGCAACACCGCCGTGTAGTACTCCATGTTGGTGTCGAGACGCTGGTTGGGCTTGGCCTCGCGCAGCGCGACCAGCGCCGCCTTTTCGACATCGCGGGCAAAGAGCACGCGCTCGTTGCCGTTGGTGAGCAGCGTTACCGCCTTGTTGAAGACGTCGGCGCGGGGGTCGCGCACCTTGTAGACGCGGTGGCCGAAACCCATCAGCCGCTCGCCCTTGGCGATCTCGCGCCGGAGCCAGGGCATGATGTTTTCGCGCGTGCCGATGTCGTCGAGCATGTCGAGCACGGGGCCCGGCGCGCCGCCATGCAGCGGGCCCTTCAAGGCGCAGAGCGCGCCGACGATGGCGGAGATCATGCCCGCCCGCGTCGAGGCGATGACGCGCGCGGTGAAGGTTGACGCATTCATGCCGTGATCCGTCACCGTCGAGAGATAGGCGTTGAGCGCCGTGATCTCGGCGGCGCTTGCAGGCTCACCCCGCAGCATACGGAGGAAGTCCGCCGCGTGGCCGTCGCGCGCGACCGGCGCAATCGCCGCCTCGCCCTTTTCGCGGCGGCAAAGGGCTGCGACGAAAACGGGGATCGCGCCGACAGCGCGGATGTGCGCGGGCAGGCTGCCCTCGTCCGGCAACAGCGACAGGCCGGCGCGAAGGCCCTCGGTCACGGTCAGCCCCTTCGCCGAACTCAGGAGCGAGGGGACCAGACGGAAGGCCTCGACGCGGGCGGCGCCCAGATCGGCGCGCACGTCCTCATCGGACGGGGCCGGATCGAGACCCGCCATCCGCCACAGCAAGGCCGCCGTGGCCTCGAAATCATGGGTGGCGATCAGCGCCTCGACATCGTAGCCGGCGATGACCAGACGGCCCGCTTCGCCATCGACATGGCTCAGTGCGGTCTCGGCCGCAACCACCTGATCGAGACCGGCGGCGCTGGCGCGCTTCAAAACAGAGCTCTCGGACATTGGACACCTCGTTTCCCTGAACGCTGGGTTTCCCTGAACGCCCGGCTTTCCGGCTCCTCCGGAAACGGGCCTCATGGCTCGAAGATGTTGCGCCGCATCATTATCGTCAATCTTGATTAAGCCGATCAATATATATAAACAGTAGGCATGACCAAAGAACCGTCACCGCCCGAGAACCTCTACCTGTCCGCCAAGGAGGCCGCCGCCGAGCTCGGCATCAGCCTGGCGACGCTCTATGCCTATGTGAGCCGCGACATGATCCGTTCCGAGCCGGTGCCGGACAGCCGGGCCAAGCGGTACCGGGCGGAGGATGTGCGGCTGCTGAAGCAGCGCCGCGCCGCGGGGGGATCGCCCGCCTCGCCACAGGCCGAGGGCGGCCGAGGGGCGCTTTCGGCGGCGCTCAATTTCGGCGGCGCGCCGGTCCTCGATTCCGCCATCACGCTCATTGCCGACGGCAAGCTGCATTATCGCGGCTCGAACGCGATGGCGCTCGCGCGCAATTCGAACCTCGAGCAGGTCGCGGCGCTACTCTGGGGCTGCCGCGACGTGCAGCCCTTCACGCGCGACGCGGTGCTGCACATGACCCCGGCGCTCGACAAGTTCGACGCCGATCTGGCCGGCATACCGCGCATCGACCGCTGTCTTTCGCTGCTGCCGCTGGCCGGGCTCGAAGATCCGTCCGTCTACAACATGACCGACCGGGGACTGGCGACCACCGGCGCCCGGCTGCTCCGCTTCGTCGCGGCGGCGATTGCGGGCGTCAAACCTTCGGCGGAGCCGGTGCATGAAGTCATGGCCCGCGCGCTCACCTTCGGCGACAGGCGCGCGGCCGAGCTCATCCGCGCCGCTCTCGTTCTTTGCGCCGACCATGAACTCAACGCATCAGCCTTCACGGTGCGCTGCGTCGCCGGAACCGGCGCGACGCTTTACGCCGCCGTGCAGGCGGGCATCTGCGCCGCGCAAGGCCCGCGCCATGCCGCCTTCACCAACCGGGTCGAGAGTTTCCTCACCGACATGGCGCACCGGCAAGACCTGGAGGATGCCGTGCTGCAACGTCTGCGCAACGGCGATCTGGTGCCGGGCTTCGGTCATCCGCTCTATCCCGACGGCGACCCGCGCGCGGCGACGCTGCTGAAGCTGATGGCCGAGCATCATGGCGACGATCCCGCCTTTCAACGCTCGCAGCGCATTGTCGAGGTCATGGCCGAGGCGGGCGGCGTGAAGCCGAGCATCGATTTCGCGATCGGCGCGATGGGTGCCACACTCCGCATGCTGCCCGGCGCCGGGCTTGCGGTCTTCGTGCTCGGCCGGACGGCGGGATGGATCGGCCATGCGATCGAACAATATCGTTCCGGCCTGATGATCCGGCCGAGGGCGCGCTATACAGGGGAGGCACCGAGATGACCGGAAGAACGGCGCTGGTTGCGGGCGCGACGGGGCTTGTGGGCGGACATCTCGTCGCAAGACTGCTCGCATCGCCTCTCTATGAGCATGTCCTTGTCGTCACGCGCAGGAAGTCCGGCCTCGCACATCCCAAGCTCCGCGAGATCGTCGCCGATTTCGACAAGCTGGAAGGCGCCATCGCGGCGACGGGCGAAAAAATCGACGACGCCTTCTGCGCGCTCGGCACCACGATCAAACGCGCCGGCAGCCAGGATGCTTTCCGCCGCGTCGATTACGATTATGTGGTCGCCTTCGCCAAAGCGGCCAAGGCGGCAGGCGCGCGCCAGTTCCTTCTGGTGACGGCGATCGGTTCGAGCGCGAAGTCGGGCATTTTCTATTCCCGCGTCAAAGGCGAAGCGGAAGACGCCGTGGCCGCGCTCGGCTTCGCGACGACGCATATTTTCCGGCCCAGCATGCTGCTCGGGCGGCGCGGCGAAGCCCGGCCCGCCGAAGCCGTCGCGCAGGCGCTGACGCCCTTCATCAATCCGCTGCTTCTCGGACCGGCCGCGGCCTATCGCGGCATCGCCGCCGAGACGGTGGCCGCCAGCATGGCCGGCGCGGCGCTGAAGGTCGCCGCCGGTCTTCACTTTCACACGTACAGGTCGATGACCGCGCTCGCGCGGCGCTGACGATCAGGCGACGCCGCCGCCTGCTGCGTATTCCACATAGCGCCGAGGCTCGATCGGACCGCACAACTCCATGCGGATCGGATCGGCGAAATCGAGAATGGCGTTGAGCGGCATGCGTGGCATGTCAAAAAATTTTCATATCCGGCGGCGCGGGCGACGGCATGGCCGGGGTGCGTGGTATGATGAGCGCCCCGAACGAAATGTGATTCCAGCGGACGGGGACGGGGGGACGATCGATGACGGCGCCGGAGGGGTTCGCTGCCACGGCCGACATGGCTGTGCATGAACAAGCGGCGCGCAACCAGCGCCTGCGGCTTTATCTCGGCGGCCAGGCGAGCTGGTATGTCAGCCTCGGCATTCAGTTCGTGCTCTTTCCCTATCTCGTCACCAACGTCCTGCATGAAAGCGCGGCCAAGGTCGGCATCGCGCAGATGTCGCTGATGGCGCCGTCGATCCTGTTCATGCTGCTCGGCGGCGCCACCGCCGACCACAGCGACGTACGCCGCATCCTGATCCGCGTGCATCTGCTCGCCGCCCTGCCGCCGCTCATTCTCGCGCTTGTCTTCGAGACGGCGCATCTGAGCTACGCCATGCTCATCGCCTATGCGCTGGCGATGGGGACGCTCGGCGCCTTCGCCATGCCGGCGCGCGACTCTGCGCTGACGCGCGTCGCCGGCAGCGGCATCCAGCAGGCGGTGACGCTGGCGATGGGCACGCAGCTTTTCACCCAGCTTCTCGGCATGCTGCTTGCCTCCTTCGCCGCGGCGACGGGCGCGCCCGCGCTTCTCGTCTTTCAGATGGCGATCATGCTCGCCGGCGCCTGGCTGACAGCGCGCCTTGCGGCCCTGCCGCCGAGCCAGACGGGTACGGGCGAGGGACGGCTGGCGCAGATCATCGACGGCATCCAGACGGCGCGGCGCTCGGAAATCATCATCATGGTCATCGCCGCCATGTTCGCCGTCGGCGTCTTCTATGTCGGCAGCTTCATGGTGGTGCTGCCGCTGATGGTGCGCGACATCTATCATGGCGGTGTGCGCGATCTCAGCCTCGTCAATATCTGCTTCTGGGGCGGCACCATCGTCGCCACCTTCGCGCTGCTGCGCCTCGGACACATCGTCCGTCGCGGGCGCATGATGATGGCCTCGCTGATGAGCGGGCTTGTCATCCTGACGCTCCTTTCCGTGCCCCTCCCCTTCGCCGCCATCTGCGTCCTGAGTTTCGTCTGGGGCATCGGCGCGGGCACGACCATGACGATGGGCCGGACCATCGTGCAGCTTTCGGCGCCGGACTCTCACCGAGCGCGCGTGCTCGCTTTCTATCAGCTCGGCTTTTCCGGCGGCGCGCCGATAGGCTCGGTCATCATGGGCTTCCTTGTCGGCGGTCTGGGCGCGCGCCACGCCGTTCTTGTGCCGGCGGCCGCAATGGTTCTGGTGCTGATCGCGCTCTTTTTCTTTTCGCCGCTCTGGCGGTATCGGGCGGCGGAAGGGTGATAATGAACGGCGGCGAGATCGGCGAGGCAGCGATGGAACCGAAGCCCGACCTCGGCTGGTATATGGGCGGCATCTGGCTCTATTTCATTTCCGCCGGCATTCAGGGCGTGATCTTTCCCTGGATCATCACCATCGTGCTGCATGAAAGCTCGGCCCGCGTCGGCATCGCCCAAATGATGATGATGCTGCCGATGCTCGTTTTCACGCTCTTCGGCGGCGCGCTGGCCGACCGGCTGGAGCTGCGCCGTCACCTGATGCGATTGCAGCTCATTCAGACGATCCCGCCGCTGACGCTGGCGACACTCATTCATTTCGGCTTTCTGACCTACGACCTCATGCTCGGTTTCGGCGTCGTGCTGGGCGTCCTCGGCGCCTATGTCATGCCGACGCGCGATGCGATGCTGACGCGGGTGGCGATCACCAGCCTCAAGGGCAACATTCAACATGCGGTCGCGCTCGCCATGAGCGGGCAATTTCTCGGCCAGGTCGGTGGCTTTCTGGTCGGCGGCACGGCGATGCTCGTCGGCGCGCCATCGCTTTTCGTCCTGCAAAGCGTGCTGCTCGCCTGCGCCGCCTTCACCACTTCGCGCCTGTCGCCCGCCCCGCCCGGCGAACGGACCGGCGTCCGCCCGTCCCAGTTCACCGACATCAAGGAAGGGCTGGTCTTCCTCTGGGAGAGCGAACGGCTGCGGCCGGTCGTGATGCTGATGTTCTTTTCCGGCGTCCTCTTCATGGGCGTCTTCATGGTGCTCTTCCCGATCCTGATCCGCGACGTCTATCGCGGCAGTTCGCCCGAGATTGCGCTCATCAACATGTGCTTCTTCGGCGGCATCGGGATTTCGTCTTTCACGCTGAGCCGATTCCGGCCGATCAGGCGGCAGGGACGCGCGATCATGCTCGCCATGTGTACCGGATCGAGCGTCATGGTGATCATTCATTTCAACCCGCCGGTCTATGTCGTCGATTTCCTCGCGATGTGCTGGGGGCTCTCGGGCGGCATCTCGATGACGCAGTCGCGCGCGATCATGCAGGAGACGGCGACGCCGCATATGCGGGCGCGTCTCATCGCGGCATTCCAGTTGGGATCGATGGGCGGCGGGCCGATCGGCGCCGTGATGACGGGCTATCTCATCGGCTGGCTCGGGCCGCTCAATGCGGTTCTCGTGCCCGTCGCGCTGATGATCGTTCTGTGGTCGTCGATGTTCTTTTTCACGCCCTTGTGGCGGATCGAAGCGCCGCCGCGGAATTGACCCTCACCCCGGGACAGGCCCGGGGTGAGGAGATCAAAATGAGATCAGCGGTATTTCCGCTCTTCCCACCAGGGGAAGAAGGACGGCATGTCCTTCGACACTTTGTCCGGATAATTCGCCGGGCGCTTTTCGAGGAAGGAGTTGATGCCCTCCTTGACGTCCTCGGCCCGGCCGCGGGCGAAGATGGCGCGGCTGTCGATCTTGTGGGCTTCCATCGGGTGATCGGCACCGGCCATGCGCCAGAGCATCTGACGCGTGAGAGCGACCGAGACCTGAGCGGTGTTGTCGGCGATTTCGCGGGCAAGCGCGCGCGCCGCCGGGAGCAGGTCTTCCGGCTTGTGGATCGAACGCACGAGACCGCCTTCCAGCGCCTCCTGCGCGCCGAAAACGCGGCCCGTGAAGGTCCATTCCAGCGCCTGGTTGATGCCGACGACGCGCGGCAGGAACCAGCTTGAACAGGCCTCGGTCACGATTCCGCGCCGCGAGAAGACGAAACCGAATTTGGCGTCTTCCGAGGCGAGGCGAAAGTCCATCGGCAGCTGCATGGTGATGCCGATGCCGACCGCCGGCCCATTGACCGCCGAAATGACGGGCTTCAGGCTTTCATAGATGCGCAAGCTCACCCGTCCGCCGCCGTCGCGCACGGCTTCGTCGCTCCAGTCGACCGTGCCATCGGCCCTTACCGGATTGCCCATCGAGGCAGGGCGGTCATTGCGCGCCATGTAGTTGAAGGTCTTGGCGCCCGCCGACAGATCAGCGCCGGCGCAGAAGGCGCGTCCTTCGCCGGTGACGATGATGGCGCGGACATTGTCATCGGCGTCGGCCTTGTCGAAGGCGTCGAGCAGGTCGAACATCATCTGCCCGGTGAAGGCGTTGAGTTTGTCGGGACGGTTGAGCGTGATGGTCAGAATCCCGTCCTCGACTTCGTATTTGATCGTCTCGTAAGCCACGTCGTTTCTCCTTGGTTGCGGCAAATGCCGAATTTCGCGTGCCGCCACCGGCCCCGCCGTTACGTCAACCTTTTGTCCTCTTTGTTAAAGTTGACGCGGCAACAAACTTGCGTTCCCTTGCTGAGGAAATTGGGCCCGGCAGCCAATCCTTGGCCCTGATATAACAACGGACCCACAAAAAAGCGAAGCGCCCAAAAAGGGGCTGAACGCTGGCGGTTCGGAGTACCGGCAAAAAAGCCCCTGGGAGACGACCCGATGCATCCTTCAGTTCATGCCAAAACGACGCCCGACAAGCCCGCCTACATCATGGCGGCGACGGGCGAAACGGTGACCTACGGCCAACTCGACGAACGCTCCAACCAGATCGCTCATCTCTTCCGCGACGCGGGCCTGAAGCGCGGCGACGCCATCGCCATCTTCATGGACAATAATGCGCGCTTCTACGAGATCTGCTGGGCGGCGCAGCGTTCGGGCCTCTACTACACGGCCGTATCCTCGCGCCTGACGGCGGGCGAGATCGCCTATATCGCCGCCGACTGCGGAGCGAAGATGTTCTTCACCTCGAAGGCGCTGGCGCCGGTCGCTTCGGAGCTGATCTCGGGCAACCACCTGCCGAATGTCGCGCGGAAATTCATCGTCGGCGGAACGCTTGCCGGGTACGAGCCGCTGGAAGAGACGGCCGCGAAATTTCCGACGACACCGATCGCCGATCAATCCTCCGGCGTCGACATGCTCTATTCGTCCGGCACGACCGGACGGCCGAAAGGCGTGCGCCATGCGCTGCCCGAGACGCCCATCGAGGAGCCCGGCGCGCTGGTCGGTCTCGCCATGATCCTTTACGGCATGGACAACAACACGGTTTACCTCTCGCCGGCGCCGCTTTATCACGCCGCGCCGCTGCGCTGGTCGATGTCGGCCCAGAGGCTCGGCGGCACGGTCGTCGTGATGGAGCACTTCGACGCCGAGGAATCGCTGCGCCTCATCGAAAAGTATAAGGTCACGCACAGCCAGTGGGTGCCGACCATGTTCGTCCGGATGCTGAAGATGCCGGAAGCGGACCGCAGGAAATACGACGTCTCGTCGCTGAAAGTGGCGATCCATGCCGCGGCACCCTGCCCGATCCCGGTCAAGGAGCAGATGATCGCCTGGTGGGGCCCGGTGATCTATGAGTATTACGCCGGCTCGGAAGGCAACGGCTTCACCGCGCTGAACTCGGAAGAGTGGCTCTCGCACAAGGGCTCGGTCGGCAAGCCGCTCAACGCCATCGCGCATATCTGCGACGACGAGGGCAACGAGCTGCCGGTCGGCGAAGCCGGCGTTATCTATTTCGAGAGCGACGCCAAGTTCGAGTACTACAACGACCCGAAGAAGACGCAGGAATCGCGTCATCCCCGGCATCAGACCTGGTCGACGCTGGGCGACATCGGCAAGGTCGATGCCGAGGGCTATCTCTATCTGACCGACCGCAAGGCCTTCATGATCATTTCCGGCGGCGTCAACATCTACCCGCAGGAAGCCGAGAACCTGCTGGTCATGCATCCGAAAGTCGCCGACGTCGCCGTCATCGGCGTGCCCAACGAAGATTTCGGCGAAGAGGTGAAGGCGGTCGTGCAGCCCGTCAACTGGAAGGATGCGGGGCCGGCCTTCGAGGCGGAGCTGATGGAGTTCTGCAAGAGCCGGCTCTCGGCGATCAAGTGTCCGCGCTCCATCGACTTCGAGAAGGAGCTGCCGCGCCATCCGACCGGCAAGCTCTACAAGCGCCTGATCCGCGACCGCTACTGGGGCAACCGCGACTCGAAGATCGTCTGAGCCGACTTACGACTCACTCACACCGATGTTAGGCTTGCATCTTCCCTATTGGAGGCAGGCATGACATCCGTGCGTCTGGCGGTCATCGCGACCGGAATTGCAGCAACACTTGGCTTTTTCTTCGTCTCCGGCCTGCCCCATGCGGCGCGGGCGGACGAAGTGTCGACCTATGGCGGGCGCTGCAACAACAAGGAAGGTGCGGGCCGCGAGTTCAGCCAGGACTATTACGTCTACTTCGACACCAATTCGAGCCGCATCCGGGAGCGCGACCTGAAGAAGATCGAATATGTCTACGGCATCGCCACCGGCCATCAGGCCCAGCAGATATGCCTCTTCGGCAAGGCCAGCAAGAACGGCGACGAGGCCGCCAATGTCCGGCTTTCGCGCAAGCGCTCACTCAACGTCGCCCATGCTTTTGAAAATCTGGGCTGGTCGACGGCGCGCATCCGCATCATTCCGGAGGGCGAGGCCTGGGGCTGGCTGGAGGACACGCTGACGTCGGATTCCGAGGACGACCGCCGGGTTCGCATCCGGCTGTCGCAATAAGGCCGTTTTCCGCCATTTATTTCCGATTGGCGCGCTCTCCCGGGCCGGTTAACTTGAGCGCCAATGAAGTCCGCCCAAGCGGGCTTCCCGACACAATTCCATAAGACCGAAGCGGGAGAAAGCGGATGCGCACATTCAACACCGTCGCCGATTACATTGCCGAGAAAGGCAAGGAGATCGGCGTCAGCGACTGGGTTCTGATCGACCAGGACCGGATCAACAAATTCGCTGACGCGACGGGCGATCATCAGTGGATTCACCTCGATCCCGAGCGGACCAAGAAAGAGCTCGGCATGTCCACCATCGCGCATGGCTTTCTGACGCTGTCGCTGCTCCCCTACCTCTCGGACAAACTCGTCTCGATCAAGAGCGTGACCCGCGGCATCAACTACGGCGCCAATCAGGTGCGCTTCACCAGCATGGTGCCGGTCAACTCGCGCGTTCGTGCGCGGGTGAAGATGAAAGACGCACAGCCGAAATCCGGCGGCTACCAGATCACGAGCGAAGTGACGATCGAGATCGAAGGTCAGGACCGTCCGGCTATGGTCGCCGAAACACTGGGCTTGATATTCGAATAAGGCCCGGCCCCCGCGCCCTGCTTTCAGCGGGCGCGGGGTTCGCCCCTTCGCGACAGGAGGCACATCCTTGTCTGACACATCTCATCCCAAAATCGTCAAGAGCGATGCCGAGTGGCGCGCCGAACTCTCGCGCGAACAATATGAAGTGGCGCGCAACGGCGGCACCGAACGGGCCTTCACCGGACCCTGGTGGGACGAACATCGGCCCGGCACCTATTTCTGCGTCTGCTGCGGCACGCCTCTGTTCCGCTCGGAAACCAAATTCGACAGCGGCACCGGCTGGCCGAGCTTCTTTGCGCCGATGGAGCGCGAGGCGGTCGGCAACCTCGAAGACAATTCGCACGGCATGCGGCGCATCGAGGCGCGCTGCGCAACCTGCGAGGCGCATCTCGGCCATGTCTTTCCCGATGGGCCGCGGCCGACGGGCCTGCGCTATTGCATGAACGGCACGGCGCTCGACTTCAAGCCGGACGAACAAGACAATCCGTAACAGCGGCCACCTTCCGGCCCTCAATCGAGCATTCATGACCATCACCCCGCCGGCGCACGCGCCGAAGGCCGAAGCCCGGCCGCAGACCGACACGCATCACGGCATCACCCGCAGCGACGACTATGCCTGGCTGCGCGATCCGAACTGGCGCGACGTCATGCGCGATCCCGCCGCGCTCTTGCCCGACATCCGCGCCTATCTCGAAGCCGAGAACGCCTATACGGAAGCCGCGCTGGCGCCGCTCGCACCATTGCGCGAAACGCTCTTTGCTGAAATGAAGGGCCGCATCAAGGAGGAAGACGCCTCCGTCCCGTCACCCGACGGGCCTTTTTCCTATTTCACGCGCTATGCGACCGGCTCGCAGCACCCGATATTCTGCCGCCGCAAGACCGGCGGGCCGGACGAGACGCTGCTCGACTGCAACACGGAAGCCGAGGGCGAGGCCTATTTTCACATCGGCGGCGTCGATCATTCGCCGACGCATCATTTCCTCGCCTGGTCGGCGGACCTCGCCGGTTCGGAATTCTTCACCGTGCGCATCCGCAATCTGGTGACCGGCGAGGATTTGCCCGACGAGATACCGGACACTTCGCCCGGCGTCGCCTGGGACGCGGCCGGCGAGAGCTTTCTCTATGTCCGCGTCGACGAGGAACACCGGCCGTTGAAGGTTTTCCGTCACGTCCTCGGCACCGACACGGCGGACGATGCGCTGGTTTACGAAGAAACCGACATCGGCTTTTATGTCGGCGTCGGCAAGACGCAGAGCGGGCGTTTTCTCCTCATCGACATTCACGACCATCAGACGAGCGAGCTGCATCTGATCCCGGCTGCCGCGCCGGAGACGCCGCCGAAGCTCGTTGCGCCGCGCACGCATGGCGTTGAATACGATCTCGACGACGACGCCGACCGCGAGCGGTTCCTGATCCTCACCAATGCGGACCGCGCGGAAGACTTCAAGATCGTGGAAGCTCCCGTCGCGGCGCCCGGGCGGGACAACTGGCGCGATCTCATCGCGCACAGGCCGGGCTCGCTCGTTCTCGCCCATGTTGCCTATCGCGATCATCATGCGCGGCTGGAACGCCGCGACGGTCTTGCCCGCATCGTCATCCGGGAACTCGGCTCGGGGGCCGAGCACGAAATTTCCTTCGACGAGGAAGCCTACGATCTCAATCTTTCGTCGGGCTATGAGTACGATACGGCGCGGACGCGCTTCAGCTACAACTCGATGACGACGCCGTCGGAAACCTACGACTACGACATGGGAAGCCGCGTCCGCACGCTGCGCAAGCGCCAGGAGGTGCCGTCCGGCCACAACCCCGCCGACTATGTGACGCGGCGCATCTTCGCTACCGCGTCCGATGGCGAAAAAGTTCCGGTTTCGCTGCTCTACCGCAAGACGACGCCGCTCGACGGCAGCGCGCCCTGCCTTCTTTATGGCTACGGCTCCTACGGCATCAGCATTCCGTCGTCTTTTTCCGTGACGGCGCTGTCGCTGGTCGATCGCGGCTTCGTCTATGCCATCGCCCATATTCGCGGCGGCAAGGAGAAGGGCTATCGCTGGTATACGGACGGGAAGCTCCTGAAGAAGCGCAACACCTTCACCGATTTCATCGCGGCGGGTGAGCATCTGGCGAAGGAGAAGTTCACCTCGCGCGGGCAGATCGTCGCGCAAGGCGGCAGCGCCGGCGGCATGCTGATGGGCGCGGTTTCAAATCTCGCTCCCGATCTCTTCAAGGGCATCATCGCCGAAGTCCCCTTCGTCGATGTGCTGGCGACGATGCTTGACGCCTCGCTGCCGCTGACGCCGCCCGAGTGGTATGAATGGGGCAATCCCATCGAGAGCGAGGAGGCCTATCGCTACATGGCTTCCTATAGTCCTTATGACAATGTCGGCGCGCAGGCCTATCCGCACATCTTCGCGCTGGGCGGCCTCACCGATCCACGCGTCACCTATTGGGAGCCAGCGAAATGGGCGGCCAAACTCCGGGCGCTACGCACCGACGACAGGCTGACGCTTCTCCGCATCAACATGGAAGCCGGCCACGGCGGCGCGCCCGGTCGTTTCGAACGGCTGAAGGAAGTCGCCCTCGTCTTCGCCTTCGCGCTCGGCATCACCGACCGCGTTTAGGATCAGCGCGGCCGGTCACCGACGATCGTCACGCGCTCCATGCGCCTGACCGCCGGCCAATAGTCGGACACGGCATAGTGCTGGCAAGCCCGATTGTCCCAGAAGGCGATTGAATCGGCCGCCCATGAGAAGCGGCACTGATATTCCGGGATCGCGGCCTGCGCATAAAGATGCTTCAGCAGCACGTCGGACTCGGACCTGTCCATGCCGACGATGTACTGCGTGAAAGCAGCGTTGACATAGATGCCCTTGCGCCCCGTCTCCGGATGCGTGCGCACGACCGGATGCTCGGCCATCGGATACTGCTTGTTGAAGGCTTCGATCTCGGCTTCGCTCTTGCCGTGCTTGCGCATGCCGGCGCGGAAATGCGCGAAATCGTGCATCGCCGTCGCCCCGTCGATCCGCTCTTTCACCTCGTCGCCGAGACCTTCATAAGCCGCATACATATCGGAGAAGAGCGTGTCGCCGCCGATGTCCGGCACTTCGATCGCCCGCAGCACCGACCCGAGCGACGGTTCGATGCGCCAGGTGACGTCGCTGTGCCAGATGTTCTCCTTGCCCGGACGTTCGCGGTCATGGGTGATCGCCAACACTTCGGGATAGCCCGGCTTCTGCGGCGCGAAGGGATGCACTTCCAGCTCGCCGAAGCGGCCGGCGAAAGCGAGATGCTGCTCGGTGGTGATCGCCTGATCGCGGAAGAAGACGACTTTCCATTCGAGAAGCGTCTGGCGGATCGCCGCCAGCGTCGCATCGCCCAGCGGCTTCGTCAGATCGATGCCGTGAATGACGGCGCCGATGGTCGGCGTCAGGGGCTTCACCGTGAAATGGGCGGACGCTGCGGCGACGTTGTTTTTCTTCAGAGCATGGTTCATCGGGGCATCTCCTCCTGTCGGGCTGTCTTGCCCATTGCGGGGATGCTAGTCCTCCCGCCGCCCGCTCAGTGACCGATAAGTTTGCATGTTCCGTATTGCGGAATTAGAATGGCGCATGGCCGATTTGCGCGAAAAAGTCCCAGTCGTTGAACCCGTTGCGCGGGCCCTTCACATTCTCGAGGCGCTCAATCAGCAGACGGTGACGACGCTTGCAGCGCTGCATCAGGCAACAGGTCTGCCGAAGCCGACACTGGTGCGCCTGCTCGATACGCTGATTGCGGCGGGCTATGTGGAGCGCATCTCGCGGCAGACGGGCTACAGCCTTGCCGAACGGGTGCTGCGTCTTTCGGGCGGTTTCCGCCATGCCGACCGCGTGGTCGAGGCGGCGCGGCCCTTCCTCACCGCGCTCACCGCGCAACACAAGTGGTCCTTCGCGGTGGCGACCGCCGACGGCGATTCCATGATCGTGCGCGCCGGCACGCGGCTTGAAAATCCGTTCAGCACCGATCCGAATTATCTCGGCCGCCGCGTGCCCATGCTGCTGGCGGCGCTCGGCCGCGCCTATCTCGCCTTCTGTCCGGCGGCGGAGCGCGAAGGCCTGCTCTCCGCCATGCGCGCCTCGAAAGCGCGGCGGAATGCGCTGGCCCGCGACGAGCCGGCGGTCGCCCGGCTTCTCGCCACGACGCGCGCGCGCGGCTATGCCTCGACGACGCCGGCGCAGGGAGAGCCGATGATGGGCCTTGCCGTGCCGGTCATGGACGGCGAGCGCGTCGTCGGCGCGATGACGATGCGCTACTTCGCCT
>DASVNC010000355.1:0-1527 GCA_036384055.1 Parvibaculum sp. | reverse complement strand
GCCGGAGGGGCGCATCGGCGGCAGCGGATCGTCCGGAATGACCTGCTTGTTGGTGGTGAGGCCGACGCGGTCGAGTGCGGCTTGCGCCTTCGCGCCATCCGTGCCGAAGCTCTGCATGGTATCCATGACAATGAGGTGATTATCCGTGCCGCCGGTCACGAGCCGCACCTGCCGTGACGTGAGCGCGGCTGCCAGTGCTTTGGCGTTGGCGAGCACATTGGTTGCATAAATGCGGAATTCGGGCGTCGCCGCGAGCCTGAATGTCGTCGCCGCGGCCGCAACCTGGTTCATATGCGGGCCGCCCTGCAAACCCGGAAAGACCGACGCGTCGATCTTCTTCGCGAACTCGGCCTTACAGAGAATGAGCCCGCCGCGCGGCCCGCGCAGCGACTTGTGCGTCGTCGTCGTCATCACATCGAAGCCCGCGTCGAGCGGATTGCGCATGACACCGGCGGCGATCAGCCCGCCGATATGCGACACGTCGGCCATCGTCAGCGCGCCCGCTTCGTCGCCGACGCGCTTGAAGTCGGCATAGTCGTAGTCGCGCGGATAGGAGGAATATCCGCAGACGACGAGCTTCGGCCTGTGCGTGCGGGCCATGTCGCGCAGATGCTGAAAGTCGATGGCGCCGGTCGCGGGATCGGTCTTGTAGCGCACGAAATTGAAGATGCGGCCCATATGGCTCACCGGCGCGCCATGCGTCAGATGCCCGCCGTGGCTGAGATCCATCGCAAGGATCGTATCGCCGGGCTCGAGAAGACCGAGATAAGCCGCCTGGTTCATCGGCGAGCCCGACAAGGGCTGCACATTGGCGTGCTCGGCGCGGAAGAGGGTACAAGCCCGCTCGCGCGCCAGCGTCTCGACGCGGTCGGTGAAGTCCTGCCCGCCGTAATAGCGCCGCCCCGGATAGCCTTCCGAGTATTTGTTGGTGAAGGCCGAGCCGAGAAGCGTCAGCACTTCGGGAAAGGCGTAATTCTCGGACGGGATGAGTTCGAGCCCGTCGCGCTGGCGGGCTTCCTCGCCGGTGAGGGCGGCGAAAATATCCGGATCGGTTTGGGCAAGCTTCGCCCGTTCGGTCGCAAGGGTCATCGCGATCCTCCAAGCCAAAATAAAAAACGCCCGGCCAGCATCTTGAAGTGCTGCCCAGGCGATCGGCTGGTAGATCGGTCTCCGCGCTCCCCGATGGTTGCCCATCTCATATCGCCAGTCGCGCGAAGGATATGTGTAGACCGGTTGGCAAAGAAATTAGGGCGCTGTGACGTTTGCGTCAAATAGAGTCTGTTGAATTGATTGTCACGGCCTCGCCCTTCGAGACGCGATGCGCCGCATCGCTCCTCAGGGTGAGGATTTCATTCTGAATCTCTCCTCACCCTGAGGAGGCGGCGCCGCCGCCGTCTCGAAGGGCGAGGCCCGCGCAAGGAACCGGAGAAACGTATGTGGAAAAGCTGGAAGATTTGGCTGGCCGTGGTGCTGGCTTTCGCCATCGGCGAGGCAAACCCGATCGGCGCGGTTTACTGGAAGCTCGCC